>JAAAOH010000188.1 GCA_009908925.1 Spirochaetota bacterium
CTTCTCGTGGATCATCTGCATGTCGAAGTCGTAGAACTTCTTGAGCATGGCGTCGAGCTCGGCCGTGTCGTAGTGGCGCTCGGTCTCGGGGAAGAAGATCTTGTCTTCCTTTCGAATGTGTTCGGGGTAGAACTCCACGAGTTTCCCGGTCACCTCGAGCACCTCGCCGAGTCGGGTCGAATCGCCGGCGACGACCGCGTCCTTGGCTGCGACCAGCCGTCCGGTGAGCTCCCGGCCGTACTTGTGCTCATCCACGAGCTCCTGCATCAGCGCCGCCTCGCTTTCGGAGAGCTCCTTGCTCTCGAGGCTCTCGAAGAGAATGTCCTCCTCTTTACCGTGATGACATCTGTCGGCGTACGTGCGGATGAAATCCACGATCTTGTCGATGAATACCGGGTCGAGCTCGCCGCCTGCCTCGAGGCGTTTCCGCTCGACGGACAGTATCTCGATGGCCCGCTCGATCGTTCGATGTTCGATCATCAGGCAACCGTTCGGCTTTACGCATTGGTGCTTTCTCATGGCACTCCTCCCTATCATTCAGGTTTTCTGACTATACGGTAGACGCGTCCGGCGGATCGTTCCGTCACATATGAGACGGTTTGGCCGATTCTCTGCTACAATTCGCCTGTGAACGACCGGGATCTCGGTCTGCTGCGGCGCTGCCCCCTCTTTCGCTCGACACCGGAGGCGCAGCTTCGCGCGCAGCTCGAACGTGTGCCGCACGGTGTAAGCGAGTACGACGCCGATGCGCTGATCCGCAGCCAGGGTGACCGCTATGACGAGCTTCTCATTCTGCTAAAGGGGCAGGTTGCCGGTGAGTTCCGTACACACGACGGTCGGCTGATGCGAGTTGAAACGCTCGCAGCACCCGAGGCGCTGGCTTCGGCGTTTCTCTTCTCACCGCAGGCCCGTCTGCCGGTGGATATGGTGGCGGTCACCGACGTCAGGCTGTTTCGAATCGGGCGAGAGGCGTTGCTCTCCGTTGCCTCTGCCTGCCCGGAGGTGCTAGAGAGGCTGCTCCGGGACATCTCGCACCGTACGGAGTTTCTTGCCACCAAGCTCCGGATGGTGCAGTTCGAAACGCTCAGAGAACGGGTGGCTCACTATCTGCTGGAGCTCATGCGCGCTCAGAGCCGGCCGACCGTCGAGCTTCCGGTGGCGAAGAAGGAACTGGCCGACATCCTCGGCTCTGCGCGGCAATCGGTCTTTCGCTGCCTCGGCGAGCTCGAAGAGCAGGGCCTCATCGCGCAGCACGGGCGGTCGGTGCACATTCTGGATTCCGAGGGATTACGGATGCTGGCCGAGGCGGCGGAGTAGCTCGCGTCCCTCAGCCCCTACTCGAACAACGCGACCAGCTCATCGGCGGAGGCAAGGGAGAGCCCGCCCTGGTTCTCCTGGATGAGGTCCGCGGCGAGACGGCGCTTCTCCTCCTGGAGGTCGAGCACCTTCTGCTCTACGGTGTTGTTGGTGACGAGCCTCGTTACCATGACGGGGCGCTCGCGACCGATCCGGTGTGCGCGGTCGACTGCCTGACGCTCCACCTGGGGGTTCCACCACGGGTCGCAGATGTAGACATAGTCGGCCGCGGTGAGGTTGATGCCGGTGCCGCCCGCCTTGAGGCTGATGAAGAACACGAGTGGCTCTTCCGCGCCCTGGAACCGCTCGAGGAGGGCGGTGCGCTTCTTTGTTCCCCCGTCGAGGTAGAGTGTGTCCATGCCGCGCCCGGCGGCGGCGTCCCGCAGGCGAGCAAGGGCGGACGTGAACTGGCTGAAAACCAGCGCTTTGTGCCCTTCGGCGGCGACTTCCTCGAGCTGGGTGAGAAGCTCCGACTCCTTCACCGACGGTATCCCGGCGCCGGTCGGGTCGGCGTCCTCGGGGTAGAGCGCCGCCTGGCGCAGGCGCAGCAGTCCCGTGAAGACCGCAGCCCCGATTCTCGGCAACTCTCCGCTCGCCACGGCTCGCTGGACTTCCGCGCGATGGTGGGCCTTTAAGGTGGCGTAGAACCGCGCCTGCCGGGAGCCCATCTCGCAGGTAAGCACGGTCTCGGTCCGCGGCGGGAGCTCCGGGGCGACCGCCTCCTTGGTCCTTCGCAGCAGAAACGGCGAGACGATGCGACGCAGATGCGCCAGGCGCGCGGTGCCATCGTTGCCGGCGCCGCCACCGTCGCTACCGCCACCGCTCTCGTTGCCGCCGACGCCGCCACCCTCGTTCCCGGTGGCTCCTCCGGATGCCAGGCGCTTCGGAAACCGCCGCGTGAACTGCGAGAGATTTCCCAGGAGTCCAGGGACGAGAAAGTCCATGATGGACCAGAGGTCGGTGGAGAGGTTTTCAACCGGAGTACCGGTCAGACAGAGCCTGAGGTCCGCGGGGAGCTCTTTGATGGCCTTCGTCGTTTTCGCGTGCGGATTCTTTATGAACTGCGCCTCGTCGAGGCAGACAAGGCGCCACGATAACTCCGCGAACAGCGAGGCGTCGCGGACAGCAGTCGCGTAGCTCGTCACAACGAGGTCGGCGCTCTGCAACGCCTCCGGAGAAGCCGCACGCTCGGCGCCATGGTGCACCGCGACGGTGAGCTCTGGCGCGAATCGTGTCGCCTCCCGCGCCCAGTTCCCGAGCGTGGAGAGCGGTGCAACGACGAGAACGGCGCCGGGGATCGCTTCCCGTACCTCGTCACCGCCGGCTCGCACTCGGGCGGCGCCCGCTGCGGCGGCGCGCGCTGGGGCGGTGCGCAGATGAAGCATAAACGCCAGCGCCTGCACGGTCTTGCCGAGCCCCATGTCGTCTGCAAGGCACCCCGAGAGCCCGTGCGCGGCAAGCATCGCGAGCCACTGCACACCATCACGCTGGTAGGGGCGAAGCTCTGCGGTAAGGCCTGCCGGGATAGGGACGTCCGGGGGCCGGGCCTCGCCGCGTATCGTCCGAACGAGGGAACGTATCCCCTCCACGTCCGCGTCGACCTCGTCGGCAAGGTCGGCAAGCTCGGCAACGGATGCGATGTCCGCGGCGGGGAGGCCCCCGATCTCATCGTCGGGCCCGCCGGTCAGGTCGAGTATCTTACGCAGGCGTTCCGCCTCGGCGGGATCGAGCAGGACGAGGGACTCGCCGTCATGGTAGGCGCCCCTCCGTGCCATCTCGAGCAGAAGGTCGGAATCGATCTCGCTGCCGTCCGAGGTCTTTACGTGCAGGTCGAACCAGTCGGTCCCGGAGGAGATGTGGACGGACAGCGGTCCGGCCTTTCCCAGGCGACGTCGGCGGCCGGCGGTGTCGAGGGCATACACAGTGAACCCCCGCTCGGCGAGGGTGAGTGCGGTATCGAGCAGCCGATCGGCCGCCTTCGCATCGTCGGCCGCCGGCTCATCCTTCGCCGCCCAGTACCACATATCGCTGTAGTGATCGTATTCGGGCGCCCTTTTGACGAGTTCAGACGCCTCCTGTATCGCCTCCTCCGGGGGATCCGCGTGGGCGAGATGGATATGATAGTCCTCGCCCTCGTACCCGTCCTCGTACTCGTCCGTTTCCCGGCCGAGGCTGAGTTGCGGGCGGGGGCCGGCGAAGGAGAGGACGAACACCGCCTCCGGCGAGACGCTCACCAGGTGAATGTTCTGCGGGTAGCGAATCGAGACGAGCTCAGGGAACCGCTCGGCGAGCCGCCGCAAGCGCGCGATTGCGTCGACAGGCATCCCACCGCTGAGCTGCACGGCCGCAGCGACCTCGGACAGCAGGGTGGAGCCGTCTCCGAGAACAAGGGTGCCGCCGTCGGAAAAGAGCACCGATCGGCCCGCACCGCGGTCGGCCCACACCCCTTCGTTCGGGCCAATGGTCAGGTGACGATCACCCCGCCGCACGTCGAGCGAAATGAGCAGGGATACGCCGCGTCCGCGCGAGGTCGGCGAATGGGACAGTACCGGTACGACGTCTGCGTGGATGTGTTCGGGCTCCATCATGGAGACCGGGGAGCGATGGGCGCCGGACAGCGAGGAGATGTCCCCCGCGAACAGCGGTGAACCGGCCTGCCTGAGCTCGTCGACGTAGGCCAGGACGGGCGCCTCGCCACCGAAAAGCAGCAGATGCTCCGCCAGTCGGCGCTCGTTGGGGTCGGTGGCGAGTGCCGGTGTGCTCTCGGAGAGCCGCTCGAGGCGGCCGTAGGCGCCGTCTTTTCGCCTGTACTGCCGGACCGGCGCGACGACCGGGCGTTCGCGGTCGATCCGGGGATGGAAGTCGTAGCGCGGGCCGATGACGAAGGCCAGCCGACCCTGCGTCTCCTCCTCACGATCGCTGAATTGCGGCGGGCTTTGTGGCGCCTGCTCACCCTCGCGGCCGAAGAAGTGGCGCCCGCGGCTGCCGAAAGTGCTCAGGAAATGGGCCGACTTCTGAACCTGTTTCTCCAGGTCGATGATTCTGTCGGCCGCGGGAGGGTTCTCCGTCGCTACTCGCTGCTGTCGCGCGAGCTCGGTTGGCGCCTCCGGAACGCGAAAGTCTTCCGCCTCGACGCCCGCTTCCAGGCGCCATGCGACTTCCTCGGGCGGCAGAGAATCCGAGAGTGCTGTGGCCACGACGGCAACGAGATGCTTACAGGCGACGCCGACGGGGCAGCTGCAGTAACTTGCCTCCGGCTGTTCGGTGTCCAGCACGACCGTGTACGGTTGCGGTCGCGTGCCGTGAACCCGCGCGATGAGTGCTCCGTCCGCCGCGCGGATATCTGTGACGTGGCCCTCGTCGTAATAGGCAAGGCCGCGATCGAGGGTTCTGTCATCAAAGTAGAGCACGTGCGAGGCCTCCGTCTCATACCGGGGATCTCATGATTCCTCTATCAGTCCGTCGGCATGATCGACAAGCCCGCCGCGGCGGCGAGTGATCTTTGGCGAGCGTCGAAGCTGACGAAGTGCACGGGATCCAGCTGCAGCGCGCAGGCGACGTGCAGGATATCCATCGTTCTGCAGCCGTTTCCGGGCGTCTGCTCACTCAGCCTCCGAAACCCGGCCAACAACTGATGGCGGTCCACGTCCATGACAAAGTATTGGCCCCGCGCGAGGCGTTGGTCGAAGAGCTCCACAAGGCGGTCAGCCTCGCCCTCGTCGAGCTCGTTCCAGAACACTTTGAGGCGGAACGCGTTTAGCATCTCTGCCCGATGGATATCCCACAGCGGCAACGGATCGAACTGGGAGGTAACGATGGTCTGCACCACCTCAGATCCGTCCTCACGGATGTAGAGCTTGAGGAAGGCGCTGGTGTCGAGGTAGATCACCATCTCCCTCCGCGATCCGAGTGGATGACCTCTTCGCCCAACCTGCCTTTCGACTCCGCTGCGGTAGCCAGGTGATCGTCCCATGCGAGAACCTGCTGCGGTCGCGGCGGAACGATCAATGCCGCGGGTCGCCCCCGGTTCAGAACCTCGAAACTCTCACCGCTACGTACCTGCTTCTCGACCTGTGCCCAATGAGCCTTTAAGTCCCTCACCGATATCGTCTTCATAGGTCGAGAATACTACGCGAGGCGCGTATTGTAAATCTGCCGATTTGCATAATGAGACTCAAACATTGTGCCCCCCAGCTCCGGGCCCGCCTCGGTTGATCTCACGGAGATGTGGTGGGGCAGTCCGCCGCAGGCACCGGGTGCCCGGCTCCAGCCCGAAGGCAGCACGTTCCACCTCATACTTCTCTCGCGGCCGTTCGGAGCCATGGCTCTACCCGGCCCTGCAGATTTGGGCAGGGCGATACCCGCACCCGGTCCCCCGTCGCGTAGTCGGCGGTCTCAGGTGCTCTCACCGCGAGCACTGTGTCGGTGCCGTCAACCGCGACGTCGAGCTCACGATACTCTCCGTAGTACCGGTTCGCTACGACCCGGGCGTTTCCGCCGCCGTCGCCGTTCCCATCGTCGGCGCCGGTTAGGATCAGGTCGTGCGGGCGCAGCAGCGCGGCCAGTCGCGAGCCCTCTTCCCGAACGAGGTCACCATGGACGGCGCCCACCGGAGACTCATACCCGGCGGAGGTTCGACGGACCGGGATCTCATTCACCGGCCCGAAGAAGCCGGCTACGCCGCGGTCGCGGGGACGGCGGTAGACCTCCTCCGGAGTACCCGACTGCACGATGCTGCCGTTGCGAATAACGGCGAGACGGTCGGCTACGGTAAACGCTTCCCACGGGCTGTGTGTGACGAGGATCGCCGGGACGCCGCTCTCTCTGAGGATCGCCGTAACCTCTCGCACCACTCCGGTCTTCAGCGACGCGTCGAGATTGTTGAAAGGCTCGTCGAGAATGAGAAGGCGGGGCATCGGGGCGAGACTTCGGGCAATGGCCACCCGTTGCACCTGACCACCGGAGAGCTGGTGCGGATACCGGTCGGCGAGGCCCGTGAGGTGCGTCATCGCGAGCAGGCGAGAGAGTCGTTCTTCGATCGCACGCGCGTCTCGGCGCTCCGACCGTGGTATCCCGAACAGGATGTTTCCCCGCACGGACAGGTGAGGGAAGATCGCGGCGTTCTGGAACACCATGCCGATCGCGCGCCGCTCGGGAGGCACAAACGTCGACGGGCCGGCAATGAGCCGACCGTCGAGCTCGATCGTGCCCTCGTCGGCCATCTCGAGACCCGCGATGATCCGGGCAGCCGTCGTCTTGCCCGATCCGCTCTCTCCGACGAGCGCGAGCACCTCGTCGGTGCCAACCTCCAGGTCGAGGTTCCGGAGTGCCTCGTGGCGCGGGTGAGTAAAGGTCTTTGCAATTGCAGTCGCGCGCAGGCGAATCATACAGGGTTCCTCCTCAGGCGTCGCCGGGACACCCCGTGGATGAGAATGGGAAGCACGCCGACGGCAACGAGGAGCAGCGCCATGATCGACGACTCGGCAAGACGCTCGTCTCCCGCAAGCCGGAACGTCTCGACCGCGAGGGTGGGGAAATCGAACGGCCTGAGGACCGTGGTCAGCGGCAGATCCTGGACGATATCGATCATGGCGACGAGCGCGGCTGCCCGCAGCGTCGGCCCCATGATCGGAAGATTCACGCTGAAGAGCGTGCGCGTGGGCCCTTTCCCGAGCGTGCGTCCGGCCTCCACGAACACGCCCGAGAACGCGTCAAAGGCTTCTGCCACGGGCCGGTGAGCAAGGGCGAGGTAGCGGACGGTGTAAGCGAAGGTCAGCGCGGCAAAAGAGCCGATGGCGAGAACGCGGTTTCCGGCAAGAAGCGTGAGAACGCCCACCGCGATGATCGACCCGGGGATGGCGTGCCCCAGTGCCGCAAGCGAGGACCACCATCTGAGGGCGTAACCGCCGGCGACGCGCGGTGCGTACGCGAGCACCAGCCCCACTGCCATACACACCGCGGTCCCCGCCGCGCCGGCCAGCACGGTATTGCCCGCACTTCGTCCCACCAGCGACCAGTCGACTGACCTCGTAGAGAGGAGCGCCCAGTGGACGAGCTTGAGCGTCGGCACGGCGAATCCGAGCAGTACCGGAGTGCCGACGAGGGCGTACACGGCGAGTCGACCCCTCTGAGACGGTCGACGCCGGTGCACACCCGCGTAGGAGCCGGTCACATCCCGCCTGGCGGGTCCGCGCAGCCGGCGTTCAAGGCCGAGAATGAGAAATACGGCGACCAGGAAAAGCGATGCGAGAAATCGGGTCGACTGCAGATCGTTATAGGCAAACCACGTGCGAAACACCCCGACGCTCATGGTCGGCACTCCGTAGTAGACGGCAGCACCGTACTCGTTAAGCGCCTCCATAAGCACGATCGACGCACCGGCGGCGAGCGCGGGCCTCAACAGAGGCAGACCGACGCGCACGAAGACACCCGCCTCGCCCGCGGAGAGAGAGCGGGCAGCCTCGATCGGACCCATCGATTGACGGCTGAGCGCCGCCCGCACCGTGACGTAGACGTACGGATAGAGTCCGACCGAGAGGACGAGGATAAGGCCCACCATGGATTCGATCTGGACGCGCGGATAGGTGCCGGGCGTCATTCCGAGTACTTCGCGGAAGAAACGCTGGAACATGCCGCCGTAGGAAAAGATGCCGCTGTAGATGAACGCCGCGACGTAGCCGGGAATCGCAAGCGGCAACAGCAACAGAACATCGAACCACCGTCGCAACGGGTAGTCGTAGAATGTCTGGATCCACGCTGCCAGCGTGCCTATTGCGGTTGAGAGCGCAACCACACCCGCGGACAGGAGGACCGTGTTCACTACATACGAGCCGAGCACCGTGCCGGCAATCGTGTCCCAGTGCTCGCCGCCGCCGGAGAGTCCTCCGAGAACGGCCAGAAGCGGCAGGAGCATGACAAGGCCCATGGCGAAGCCGGCGAGGAGCCAGCCCGGGGCGTACCGGAGCCGACTCCTCGCGCGACGAAGGGCCAGTGGTGCGGTTGACAACTACTGCCACCCCACCTCGTCGAAGACGCGAACGGCCGAGGAGTTGAGCTCGCCGATGCGGTTGAGCGGAAGCGGGTCCTCCTCGAACTCGCCCCACGCGGCAATCTCCGGTGCGGCGGCGATGCCGTCCACCGCGGGGTATTCGTAATTGGCCTGAGCGAACTGCTGTTGTGCCTCGTCGCTCAGCAGGAACTCAATGAGCCGCATTGCCCCGTCCACGTTATCGGAGACCTTCGTGACGCCGACCCCGCTGATGTTCACGTGGGCGCCGCGGCCCTCCTGATTCGGGAAGAATACACCGATCTGTTCGGCCACCTCACGATCCTGCGGATCCGAGGAGGTAAGCATCTGGCCGATATAGTAGGTGTTGACGACTGCGTAGTCTGCCTCGCCTGCCGCAATCGCGCGGAGCTGGTCCCGATCTCCACCCTGAGGCCTGCGGGCCATATTCGAAACGACGCCTTCCGCCCACTCACGCGCGGCGTCCTCTCCGTTGTGCGCGATAATGGATGCAAGGAGCGACTGGTTGTACACGTTGCTCGAGGAGCGTATGGCGATACTGTCCGAAAAGTCCGGTCCCGCAAGGGCTTCGTAGGTGGACAGGACGGAGCGGTCTGCGCGCTCACGGTGATAGGCGATGATGCGCGCCCGTTTGGTGAGCGCAAACCACTGGTTGTCCGCATCGCGAAGACGTTCCGACAATCGTTCCGTCAGCGCGGCAGATGTAACCGGCTGCAGAAGATCCATCTCCTTCGCCCGATGGAGCCGTCCGACATCCGCGGTAATTATGAGATCGGCCTCCGACTGATCTCCCTCGGCGTCGAGGCGCTGGATGAGCTCATCGGAGCCCGCCTCCACGACGCGCACGTCGATCCCCGTCTCCTCCTCGAAGGCCTCGTAGAGCGCCCGATCGGTATCGTAGTGGCGGTTCGAGTACACGTGGACAACGCCGGCCCCCTCTTCGGACTGTCCCTCCGCGAAAGCGGAGCCCGCGGCGACAAGAATCAGCGCGGCGATGCAAGCCGCGCGCAGATATGTGAATCGGATCATGATACCCTCCTGGAATCATTACTAATGTGATCAGGTATTGGTGTTAGGCTAACCTAACAAAAGGCATGTGTCAAGAAGAGTTTGCGCATTCTTTGATGGAACGTAGGCCGGAGATCTACTGTCAATTCTCCGAGTGATGCAGTCTCTCCAACCCATCGAGTATCAGATTCAATCCGAAATCGAAATCGTGGAGCCCGTCATATTCGCCGTCGATAATGTGGCGGGTCATGCGGGCGAGGTGGGGATACTTCTCGGGTGGGAGCTGCGGAAGGTACTCCCTCGCGACATCCCTGTATTCACCGGCCTCTAAGGGGAAATTGAGCTCCTGAAGAGTGAACCCGTAGATGTGGCTGTCGACGGCGTTGCTGCGGCAGCCCGGATTCTCGATCTTCACGACGTACCGATCGTCTTCCTGACCAGCCACACCGAGAGACACTATGTCGAGCGTGTCAGAGAGGTAACGAGCTACGGCTACATCATCAAGTCCTCCGGGGAGTTCGTGCTGCTCGAGTCTATCCGCATGGCGTTCGAGCTCTTCAATGCACACCGTAGGGCTGCACACCGGGAGGAAGAGCTCCGGCGGAGTCGGGAACGCTACCGGGACCTCTTCAACAACGCCCCGGTCGGCATCTTCCAAACCGACTCCCGGGGTCGCGCGCTATCGGCCAATCCAACAATGGCACGGATGCTCGGCACCTCTTCCCCTGAGGAAGCAATCGAGCGCTTTTCCGATCTTGCACGTCAGGTGTATGTGGACGAAAGACGACGGGCGGAGTTTCTCCGCCTCCTGCGGGAGCACGGTCATGTGGACGGCTTCGAATACGAGGCGCGGACCCTTCAGGGTGATCGACGATACTTCCGCATGAACGCGCGCATGCATTCAGAGCGTCCGGACGGCACCTTCTTCATCGACGGCTTCTCTACCGACGTAACGGAGAGAAAGCTCGCCGAGCGGGCGCTCGAAGAGCGCGAGGAGCATCTCGATACGACCCTGCAATCCATAGGTGACGGCGTCATCGTCACCGATCTCGAGGGGCGGATTACCCGCATGAATCCCGTGGCCGAGCAGCTCACGGGGTTTCCGTTTCAGGAGGCATCCGGACGTGCCCTGCACGACGTGCTTCGCATCATAAACACGGTTACCGGCGAGCGTGCGGATAATCCCGTCATGAAGGCGATCCGCAGCGGCGCGGCAGTCGAGATGGCCAACCACACAAAGCTCATCTCCCGAAGCGGTCGTGAGTATCAGCTTGCGGACTCCGCCGCGCCGGTGTGGAACCGGAATCAGGACATGACCGGCGTGGTGATGGTATTCCGCGACTTCACGGATGAGTACGAAAAGACCCGACAACTTTCTGAGTCACGACGTTTCCTGCAGGAAGTCTTTGACGCCATGCAGGACGGCATCAGCGTGGTCGACACCGATATGACCATTACCGCCGCGAATCACTGGATGGCGGAACGATTTTCGGACGCCGCGCCGCTGGAGGGGCGGAAATGCTATGAAGCCTACCGTCACAGGACCTCAGTGTGCCAGGAATGCCCGGTGGCGAGAACACTGGAGACGGGAGAGGTTCACGGGCATACCACACAGGTTGAGACTGCGGATGGACGGTCGTGGTGGGCCTATCTCTCTGCATACCCGATGCACGACCGGGACGGAAACGTGGTGGGCGTCATCGAGTCCGTGCGTGATGTTACCGAGCGCAGCCGTGCGGAGAAAGAGCTTCAGGAAACCCTCGCCCAGAAGGACTACCTGATGAAAGAGCTCAATCATCGGGTCAAGAACAACCTGAGCATGGTTGCGGCGCTTCTGAGTCTGAAGCAGACGGTACTCGGAGACTCCGCGGATCTGTGGGATATCCGCGGCCAGATCGATGCTATCCGGATCGTGCACGAGAAACTATATCAGGGCGGAGTTGTCGGCAGCATAGATCTGGCCGACTATCTCGAGGATCTTCTGTCGACGGTCTTTGCCTCGTTTGCCTCGCGTGCGGTCGCAGTCGAGAGCCGGATACCCGACGTTCACGTCGGTTCGGAGACGGCGGCACCGCTTGGCCTCATCGTGAACGAGCTCGCCACCAACGCCATCCAGCACGGTTTTGATGATGATGCGGAGCCGTGGTTTCGCATCGCCATGGAGCCCGCCGACGACAACTACACGCTCACGGTGTCGAACAGCGGCCGCCCGTTCCCAGCGGAGATCGACTTCGAGAACCCCGAGCGACTGGGTCTACAGCTCGTGCACGCCCTTGCCGCGCAGCTCGGGGGAAGGGCCGAGGTGCAGGAGCGGGCGCCGGCGACCTTCTCGGTGCGGTTCCCGTCGCCGTCACCCTGATCCCACGAGCAGCACAATGTAGGCGACGTAGAGGGTGCACAGCACCATGCCCTCCGGGCGCGTGACCCGTCCGATTCTGCGGCGGCGTGCGAACCCGACAACGAACAGCATTACGGTGAAAAACAGCATGGTCGGGTAATCTCTCACGGCCGCCAATCGGTCCACGTGGATCGGCCGGATTGCGCCGGCGATTCCGACCACTGCCAGGGTGTTGAACAGGTTGGACCCGATCACGTTGCCGAAGGCGATCTCGTCCTCGCCCCGACGCGCCGCCGCCACCGAAGAGGCGAGCTCGGGAAGTGATGTCCCCACGGCCACGACGGTCAGGCCGATCATGAGGTCACTCACGCCCGCCGCACGAGCGAGACCGACCGCGCCCCATACGATCGCGCGGCTTGCAAGAATGAGAAGCGCTAAACCGAGGACCAGGTAGAGGACCGAGCGCCCGATCGGACGAGGGCGCGTCGCATTCGCCGTCTCGGCGACCTCCGTGGCCAGTGGGTCACCCACCGTGCGGCGCTGGGAGAGCACGGACCACAGGACGAAGGTAAGAAAAGCGGCAAGGAGGGCGGCCGCATCGAACCGACCGATGCCGAGATTCAAGATCAGCACGCCGGTTGCGAGCGTAGCGACCAGCAGGATCGGCAGCTCCGTGCGCAGCACCCGAGAGTGCACGGCTAACGGGCGGACTATTGCGGAAACGCCGAGAATCAGCGCGATGTTGGTGATGTTCGAGCCCCAGGCGTTCCCCAACGCAATGCCGGAGGCGCCGTCGAGGGCGGAGAGGGCAGAGACGAGCATCTCCGGCACGGAGGTTCCGAAGCCGACGATGAGCATACCGATCAGCAGAGGCGAAAGGCCGAAATGCCGTGCCGTGGCCGCTGCACCGTCCACGAACAGGTTCGCTGCCAGGACGAGGGCCACGATGCCGACCGCCAGTGCGATAGAGAAAAGTACCACCCGGGAACTATAGCGAGTTTGGAGCCCGCGTTCCACCAAGCGAAAAAAACACGGTTTGCGTGTTGGCTCCCGCGGGGATAAATATTTATGATCTCTAATAGATTCTGAATATCGGACGGATGTTAACTATGTCGAAGCGACTCCTGCTGGTCGAAGATGAGGCCATCATTGCCCTCTCCGAGGCGCGACTTCTCCGTTCGCACGGATACGAGGTGGCCACAGCCTCCAGCGGAGAAGAGGCGATTGCCGCAGTGGATTCCGACCCCGATATCTCGCTCGTCCTCATGGACATAGACCTCGGTGCGGGTATCGACGGCACCGATGCGGCCGAGGACATTCTGGAACGGCATGATGTGCCGATCGTGTTTCTCTCTTCGCACACCGAGCCGGAAGTCGTCGAAAAGACCGAGGGCATTACCTCCTACGGCTACATCCTCAAGAACTCCGGGGAAGCGGTGCTCCTTGCCTCAATCAGGATGGCTTTCCGTCTCCACGAGGCACAGTGCGAGCGGATCGAGCGCGAGCGCATAGAAACCAGCCTCCGCGAGAGTGAGGACAAGTTTCGCACCCTCATGGGCCAGACCATCGACATGCTCGTTGTTCACGATCTCAACGGCAGAATCGTTGACGTGAATGAGCAGGGGGAACGATACACCGGCTACAGCCGGCAGGAGTTGCTCTCCATGTCCATCGCAGACCTGGACCCCGACTACCACGAGCGCGAGGACGGCGGTCGGTTCTGGGATGAGATTGCGTTTGACCAGCCCCACCGCTTCGAAGCGCGACTGCAACGGAAGGACGGTTCCATCTTCGTCGCAGAGATCGTGTTATCGAAAATCGCCGTCGGTGGCGAGACCTACATCATGACGCTGTCGCGCGATATCAGCGAGCGTAAGGCCCGTGAGGAGCGCATCACGGAGAGCGAACGAAGACTCCGCATCACGCTCAACTCCATTGGAGACGCGGTCATTGCGGCGGATCGCCAGGCGCGGGTGGTCAGGATGAATCCCGTGGCGGAACGGCTCTGCGGCTGGACGCAGGAGGAGGCATATGGCAAACCCCTCCGTGAAGTGTTCCATATCGTGAATGCCAACACGCGCGCTCGGGTGGAAGACCCCGTGGGGGTCGTGATGCACACCGGAGAAGTATCCGGCCTCGCCAACCATACCATGTTGATCTCCAGGGACGGAGCCGAGTACCAGATAGCCGACAGTGCGTCTCCGATCCGGACCGAGGACGGGGAGATAGACGGAGCGGTGCTGGTGTTCCGCGACGTGACCGAACAGTACGAAAAGGACCGGCAACTCAGAGAAAGCGCGGAGCGGCTCGAGCGCTTTCTCCATTACAGTCCGTTTCTCATCAGTGAGATGGATCCGGAGGGTCGCTATCTGCGCGTGAATCCGGCACTGGCGAACGTGTTGGGTCTATCGCCGCCCCAGGTGGCCGGGAAACGCTTCGAAGAGATCCTACCGCAGCACCTGGTGGACGTCTTCCGCCGGCGCCTGGGCCGTGTTCGTGAGACGGCGCAGCCACTTCATGTAGAAGACGAGCTGGACGCCGGCGACGGCGCCCGGCCCTACGTCACCACCCTCTTTCCCCTGTTGGATCCGGAGGGCAACGTCAACTCCATCGGTGCCATCGCGGAGGACATCACCGAGCGCCGGCAGGCGGAAACTGCCGTTCGGAGGGAGCGAGCATTCCTCTCGTCAGTACTGGACACTATAGATGATGCCATTATCATCTGCGACGCCGACGGGCGGATCGTCCGATTCAACGAAGCTGCGCGACGACTGCATGGTCTGCCCGAACAATACATTCCGAGTGACCGATGGGCTGATTACTACGATCTCTACAGAGTGGACCTGAGCACCCCCTTGCCGACAGATGAGATCCCCCTTTTTCGCGCCTTCGAGGGCGAACACGTGCGAAACGCCGAGATCGCGGTGGCGCCGAAAGGGA
Organism: Spirochaetota bacterium; assembly: GCA_009908925.1. Lineage (GTDB taxonomy): Bacteria > Spirochaetota > Spirochaetia > DSM-27196 > PWMO01 > JAAAOH01. The sequence goes on from JAAAOH010000188.1 coordinate 14,670, forward strand.
GACCCTCCCGACTGCTGAGATGCAACGGCAATCAGCTGAAAGACGAGACGGGACGCAGGGCAGGTGCCGTGGTCGTCATGCATGACGTCACGGATTATCGACAGGTAGAAGAAAACCTGCGCGAGGCGCTGCGAAGCAAGGATTCTGTCATGAGGGAACTGAATCACCGGGTCAAAAACAACCTCAGCATGCTGTCGTCGCTCATCAGTCTGAAAGACGCCGACACCGAAGAAGACCTCTCAGACATAAAGCACCGTATTGCGGCTATCGGCCTCGTGCATGAGAAGCTTCACCGGCAGGACGCGCCACAACAGATTTCGGCGCGGGAGTATCTTCAGGAACTGCTGGACGCCGTGTTTTCCTCGTTTACCGACCAGCCGGTGCACATCGACACCGCCATCGACGATATACACATCGACCACAATACCGCCATCCCGCTCGGCCTGATCGTTAACGAGGTAGCAACGAACGCCATCAAACACGGGTTTCGCTCGAACGAAGAGGCGCGCTTCACCGTCACTTTCTCTCAGCATGAGGGGAACACGGAGCACACCCTCACCCTCGCCAACACCGGGAATCCGTTCCCCGAGGACGTCGGGCTCGATCACGAAGGCACGCTCGGCCTGCAGTTGATAACCGGGCTCACCACGCAGCTCGGCGGAACGATAGACCTGCAGAAACGGCCGTATCCGGTGTTTACCATTCAAATTCCGGAGGGAATCTCGCGCGAGGAGTGAGCATTACGCGACCGTGCTCGTCTCCCTCCTACGGATGGAGAACGACCGGCAGGAGACGCCTGAACAATTGTCACTGTTTTCTTGATTTCCAGTAGCTTGGTTCTTTGTGTAGATGCATTACCGCAAGAATGTATATGTGACCCTCTAGGATAGCGTACAGTATGCCGAAGGGAAATCTGTTCACGAGTGAGCGGTGAATCTCATCATCGATTATCGTCCAAGCCTTCGGGTACTCGAGAGTTCGCTGAATGCACAGATACACCTCGCCCGCAAAATCGTATCCCAGCCCGCGTTCGACTTTCTCGTAGTAATCGATCGCGTCGTTGAACTCGTTCTCAGCTTCCGGATGAAAAGAGAAGTTCATTCATGAAACCGGTGCCATGCCTTCTCGAATACTTCTTTGCCGGGTGTTGCTTCGACAGATCCATTCCGCAGTTGCTGCAACCTACTGCGGGCGACTGCTGCCCATTTCTCGTCGAGCGCAGTCTCCGGTTTGTTGAGGCTTTCCAGAAGAGACTCTACGAGCCGAACCCTTTCTTCAACCGGGAGAGAATATGCTTCATCAATAAGATCTCTTGTATTCATTGCACGTTCCCATTTGCTTCATACCACACAAGAACCCGTTATCACAATCGCGGGGCAGCTCGGCCAGCAATTCCCGGCGAACGGCGGGCGGTCAATTTCGTAGATGGTTTGGGCTGAAGTGCCAGGTGCGATGATTGTTAGGACTTAGCGCTAAGTCTT
>JAAAOH010000262.1 GCA_009908925.1 Spirochaetota bacterium
GTCTGCGCAATCCGGTTGTCCGCCGGGTAACCGGTGAGGCCCCGATCCCGCGCCGCGGAACCTTTGACGGCAGCGACGAGGAGGGCGAGCCGCTGCGTGACGGGACCTACGAGGCCCGGCTCTACGTGCGCTATGAGAACGGCATCGTGGTGAGCTCCCGGACCCGTGAGTTCGTCATCGACACTCAGCCGCCTCGTGGCAGTCTCACGGTAGACACCCTCCCGCAGTCAACTCCGCGGGACGTACTCCTTGCGTTCGGCGGTACGAACAAACAGGAGCTTTCGCTGAGCGCGGAGATCGATCCGGACGCCGACTGGACCGCAGTCATCGGCGCGCCACAGGGCGAGCTCGAGGTCGACCTTGCAGCACAGGGCATCTCGGGGCCGGAGATCGAGACCATCTGGGATGGCACCGATCTCGAGGGCACGGAGGTTCCCGACGGCGAGTACAGCCTGCAGCTCCGCGCGATGGATCTTGCCGGCAATGTCGGTACGACCCGTGAAGTCAGCGCTATCAAGGACACAAGTCCCAAGCCCATCGATCTCACCATCGAGGGCGACGTGCTGTTCCCGACGAGGGACGGAGCGGATGCGGAAGTGACGATTCTGCCGCGGTACGAGGTCGAAGACTACATTGACGATTTCCTCCTCGAGATCCGCAATGCGGACGGCGAGTTGGTGCGCAGTGTCTATCGCAACGAGCCCTTCGACGAGTTCACCTGGAACGGCAGAAACAACGCCGGTGGTATCGTCGCCGAAGGTGAGTACACGGTCGATTTTCAGATTATCTACTACAACGGCGACAGGCCGAAGATTACCGGGGTCGGTCCGATTTACGTCGAGGCCGCGACCGGCGACCTGCGGAATCTGGAGATGTCCGTGGCGCCCCTGCCGTTCTCACCGGACGGCGACGGCGTGAATGACACGCTGCGTATACAGCTGCGCGTGCCCGCCGCCCTGGACGTACAGGAGTGGTCGGTGCACATCGCCGATCCTATGACGAACGGCTTCAGAAACTGGAGCGGAGACGGCAACCCGCCGCGGACACTGACCTGGAACGGACTTTCCGACGACGGTGAGCTCGTTCAGTCTGCGGTGGACTACGTGGCAACCTTCCGTGTGGTGGACTCCCGCGGAAACGAGTTCGAGGTGGAGCGGGTCATACCGACCGACATCCTCGTCATGCGCGAGGGCGACAGGCTCCGCATTCGGATCCCGAGCATACATTTCGCACCGTTCACGGCGGATCTCTTCGATATCGAGATCGATCGACAGGACGAGAACTTCCGCATCCTGCGGCGCCTCGCGACGGTGCTCGATCGCTATCCCGACTACGAGATACTCGTTGAGGGTCATGCAAACCACATACTGTTCGAGAACGAGCGGGCGAAACGGATGGAACAGCAGGAGACCCTGGTCCCGCTCTCGCGTAACCGTGCGCAGGCGGTGAAGGAGGCGCTCATCATCCTCGGTATCGATCGTGACCGCATGGATGTAGAGGGCGTCGGTGGCGCACGACCAATCGTGCCCTTCGCCGACAAGGAGAATGTCTGGAAGAACAGGCGCGTCGAGTTCCTGCTCGAGCGCTGAGACCCGACGACTCCGACGTCAGAGGAAAGACAGAGCCGCCCGGTGATTCGCCGGGCGGCTCTTTTGTACGAAAGGTATGCGAGCGGGCCCATGGGTCGGTCACGGGCACTGTTGACCGGGTCGGATCGGCTCTGCTATATTTCAGTCTCGAAACACCCGGAGATCATAATCCCCCGTTGAGGAGAAAGATATGTCGAAGTCCAATCGCGGACGCAACCTGAAAGATGAACGAAAGAACGGTGCACGCGGCACCTGCCCCATTACCGGCAAAACCGGCGTGAAGCTCGTCTATGAGCATGAGATCGACGGTAAAAAGGTGATGATTTCCAAGACCGCCAAGGCTACGCTCGAGAACCAGAAGCGTAGCGAGGCGAAGAAGCAGGCCCAGAAAGACCAGAAGAAGGAAGATACGAAGGAAGAGGCAGCCCCGGCGGCGGCCGAGTAACTCAACCCCTCAGCGTACCGCTCTTTCAGCGCACGGCCGCCCACAGTGGCGGCCCTGCCGAACCATTCCCCCGCCACCCAACATTCTCACCCGAAATATCGGTGCCGGCTCATAGCCGGCGTTTCAGCGCATGGCCCGCGTTCGATGCAGGGTCGGCGCCTCAGTCACATTCCTCGGGATTCTCGGTCTGCTGCGGCACGCGGTCCATGGCGAGGATATCCTCGAGTCCTTCGAGCTCGCCGATGTCCTTGTCGATGCAGCCGTTTCGTTCCTTGTTGAGGTAGGCGGGATCCTGGAAGGAGTAGGTGAACTTCGTGTGAACATCGTAGGACCCCTGCATCAGGGCGTAGGTATCCTCGGTCATCACGAGCTCCTCGTCGGTGGGAATGACGAAGATCTTCGTCGGTGATTCGTCGGTGGAGATGATCGTCTCGGCGTTCTTGGTTCGGGAGATGGAGTTACGGTGCTTGTCGAGGTGGATCCCCATGAAGTCGAGCCCTTCTACCGCTTTTTCCCGGATGAGCGGGCCGCGCTCGCCGACGCCGGCGGTGAAGACGATGGCATCCACGCGTTGCAGGGATGCCATATAGGCGCCGATGTATTTCCGCAGCCGGTATGCCTCTATCTCGATCGCGAGCTCGGCGAGCTCATCTCCCTTCTTGGCGGCATTCTGAATATCGCGACGATCCACGTACTTTTCGGTTATACCGAGAACGCCGCTCTTCTTGTTGAGCGCGCGCTCGATTTCCTCCGGCTGCATGCCGCCGACGTTCATCATGTGGAAGGGGATGGCCGGATCTATGTCGCCCGAGCGGGTGCCCATCACCAGACCTTCGAGCGGGGTGAGGCCCATCGAGGTATCCACCGAGACACCGTTCTCCACCGCGTTTATGCTCGCGCCGTTTCCGACGTGCGCGATGATGAGGTTCGTCTCGAAGGGGTCTTTGCCGAGGAGCACGGCGGCGCGCTTTGCGGTATAGAGAAACGAGGTGCCGTGAAAGCCGTAGCGGCGTACCCCGTGCGTGCGGTACCAATCGTAGGGTAGCGCGTAGAGGAAGCTTCGCTTGGGCATGGTCTGGTGCCATGCCGTGTCCATGACCGCACAGTGGGGGATGTCGGGTAGTACGGACTGAGCAGCCTCGATGCCCGTGATGTTTGCCGGGTTGTGCAGAGGCGCGAGCGGCTGAATTTCGCGAAACGTGTCGAGCACCTTCTTGTCCACGATGACGGACTTCGCGAATTTCTCCCCGCCGTGTACGACCCGATGTCCCACGGCTTTGATCTCCGTGATGTCGGAGAGCGCCCCGTAGTCCGAATCCACAAGCGTCTCCATGATCAGCTGGATCGCCTCCTTGTGATCGGGGCAGGAGTGTTCCTTGGTGAGCTCTTCTTTCCCCACGACCTTGTGAGTGATGGCCGAGCCTTCCTGCGTGACACGTTCGACGACACCGCCGGCGATCGACTCCTTTCGTTCCCAGTCGTAGAGCTGGTATTTTACCGACGAGCTTCCGCAATTGAGCGTGAGAATGACCATTACAGCCTCCGGGCTTCCGTCATTAGACCTGGTGTGGATTCGTTTCAAGCATTTTCCCACAGACCCGCCGAAGTTTCAACATCGACGATGCCGGGGCTGAGCCGGCACCGGTTCGGGAATTTCCTGTTGCGCTCTTTGCCGATCAGGTTTACACTGATCGTTAGTAACGCGTAAGAGCCACGGGCTCTCAAAAAAGGGGGTAGCGGATCCACCACCAGACGGATCCCCTGCCCACGAGACATACCAAAGAGGAGGAACGAAATGAGAAAGTTTGCACGACCGGCGCTGACGGCGCTGGTAGTACTGCTTCTCGGCATGACCCTTGTGCTTGCCGGTTGCGGTGGCGGGCAGACCGCCGAAGAGGAGCAGGCAGAGCAGGAAGCGGCCGAGGCCGCCGCTGCCGCCGCTACAGATAACCCCTGGACGAACGGTGAGGATCTTTCCGGCGAGACCGTAAACATCTTCGGCGCATTCGTCGACACTGACGCCGAGAACTTCGAGGCCAGCATGGTTCCCTTCGAGGAGCAGACCGGCATCGAAATCGAGTACGAGGGATCCGGCGACTTCGAGTCGCTCATTTCCGTCCGGACCGAGGGCGGAGATCCCCCCGACATCGCGGCCTTCCCCCAGCCCGGTCTCATGTACGACCTTATCGACCGCGGCCACATCATGGACGTTCGCGACATGGTCTCCGAGGACAAGCTCTCGAGCAACTACGACCAGAGCTGGCGTGACATGGCCATGTACGGCGGCATCGAGGCAGGCGTGTGGTACCGCGCCAACGTGAAGAGCCTGGTCTGGTATCCGCACCCTGAGTTCGGCGATGCGGGCTACGAGATCCCCGAGACCTGGGACGAGATGATTGCCCTCTCCGATCAGATGGTTTCTGACGGCGAGACTCCCTGGAGCATCGCCATGGAGAGCTCCGGTGCTACCGGCTGGGTCGCCACAGACTGGATGGAAGACATCATGCTTCGCACCGCACCGCCCGAGGCCTACGACCAGTGGGTCGCCGGCGAGCTCCCCTTCAACTCCGAAGAGGTCAAGCGCGCAGCAAACATCATGGCCGAGATCTGGTTCAACGAAGACTACGTACTCGGCGGCACCAACTCAATCCTGACCGTACCCTTCGGCGACGGTGTTGCTCCACTCGAGCAGAATCCGCCGCGGGCATGGATGCATCGGCAGGCAAGCTTCATCACCGGATTCTTCTCCGAGGACGTCGAGCTTGGTGACGACATACGCTACTTCTACCTGCCGCCGATCGACGAGGAAGAGGGACGCGCGGTGCTGACCGCAGGCGACATCCTCAGCCCCATGACCGACGATCCGGCAACGGCAGCGGCCATGCGCTACCTCTCCGAAGGTCTTTCGACACGGGCCTGGGTTGAGTCCGGAACCATGGTCTCTCCGCACAACGATGTAGACCTCGACTGGTATCCCAATGAGTGGTCCCGCGGCTATGCAGAGATTCTGTCGAACGCCGACACGGTGCGCTTCGACGCATCGGACCTCATGCCCGGACAGGTCGGAACCGGATCCTTCTGGACCGGCATGACCAACTGGGTCAGCGGCTCGGATCTCGAGACTGTTCTGCAGAACATCGACGAATCCTGGCCCGAGTCAGAGTAAGCGTTTCGGATGCCGGCACGAGCCTCTGCTCGTGCCGGCTTTCTTCCTCCCCCGGCAGCATGCACGAGGGGAACAATATGCGGCAAGGCGGGAGCTGCTATGAGTAGTACGGCTAACAATACAGGCCTGGCGGGATTCCTGTCCTCCAGGTACGGCAAAATGATTGTCTCGCTTGCGGGCCTTCTGGCGGTGATAGCGATCCTCGTCCAGGGCTTCCTGTACATGCGAGACGCGGAGATTTCGAAGCTGACCGTCGCCATACTGGCGCTGGTTATCGGCATCGGAGGAATCTGGGGTCTTCTGGCGTCGCTCAACTTCTTCGTTGAGTCGCTTGGAGAACGCGCGCGCGTGAAGTTGCGGCCGTTCATATTCGCCGGTCCGGCGGCCGCCGTACTGGGCCTCTACATTGTGTATCCGGCACTGCGAACGCTGTATATCAGCTTTTTCAATCGGACGAGTACCGAGTTCGTGGGCCTGAGAAACTATGCGTTCATATTCACCGACCCGCAGATGGTCATCGTGCTGCGGAACACGTTGATGTGGGTCGTATTTGTTCCGGCTCTTGCGGTCGCGCTCGGGCTGCTCATCGCGGTCATGACCGACCGGCTGTCACAAACCATGGAGAAGGTCACGAAGTCGTTGATCTTCCTCCCGCTGGCCATTTCCTTCGTCGGCGCGAGCGTCATCTGGCGCTTCGTCTATTACTACCAGCCCCCCGGCTCTACCCAGATTGGCTTACTCAATGCCGTTGTTACGGCGTTAGGGGGTGATCCGGTTGCCTGGCTGATCATCAGGCCGTGGAACAACTTCTTTCTGTTGTTCATCATGATCTGGCTGCAGACCGGTTTTGCCATGGTGATTCTCTCCGCCTCCGTAAAGGGCGTTCCAAAAGACCTTCTGGAGGCAGCGCGCATAGACGGGGCGGGCGAAGTCAGGGCTTTCTTCAATGTTACCGTGCCCTACATAAGCGGGGCCATCCTGACAGTGTGGACTACGATCCTGTTTCTGGTTCTCAAGATCTTCGACATCGTCTATGTCATGACGAGCGGACGCTTCGATACCGGTATAGTTGCATCACGGTTCTACCAGGAGGCGTTCATTTTCCGGAACTTCGGTAGAGGATCCGCGCTCGCGGTGTTCCTCTTCATCGTGGTGATCCCGTTCATGGTGCAGAATGTGCGATCGATGCAGGAAAAGAGGAGGTAGCGGCATGAGCGACAAGATTGCACAGCAAAAAGAACGGGCGGAACAGACTGAAGCCTCCGCCCTCGCTACCGGCGGATCCGAGGGGCGTCTCGAGAGTGTTTCCTCGAAGGGCCTCAAGCAGAAGAAAGAGCTTCGAAGGAAAATCGGCGGCGTACCGATGCGGCTGTTCCTGTTCGTGGTCACCGTTATATGGACCCTGCCGACGATCGGCCTGTTCGTGAGCTCGTTCCGCACGCGGGGCGCCATCAGCAACTCCGGGTGGTGGACGGTGTTTGCCAACCCGTTCTCGGCGAACTTCACACTTGCCAACTACGAGCAGGTCATCTTTGCCGACCAGATGGGAACCGCGTTCCTCAACAGCTTTCTCGTGACACTGCCGGCGACGGTCATTCCGATTACGATTGCCGCATTCGGGGCGTACGCCATCTCGTGGATGAGCTTCCCCGGGCGAACGATACTGTTCGTCGCCATTGTCGGTCTACTGGTCGTCCCGCTGCAGACCGCCCTGATCCCGATCCTGCGGCTATACACGCGGGCACAGCTCAACGGTACCTTCCTGGGTATCTGGCTCGCCCACACCGGCTTCGGATTGCCGCTTGCGACCTACATCTTATATGGATATGTGTCCGGTATACCGAAATCCATCATCGAGTCGGCTCACGCCGACGGCGCTACGCCGTGGCTGATGTTCACGCGTCTTGTTCTGCCGCTGTCGGTACCGGCTATCGCCTCGTTTGCGATCTTCCAGTTCCTGTGGGTCTGGAACGACCTGCTTGTTGCTCTGGTCTTCCTCGGCACGTCGCCGGAGAAGTCGGTGCTGACGGCCCGACTCGCGGAGCTTGTCGGCTCGCGGGGTCAGGACTGGCACGTTCTGACCGCCGGTGCATTTCTCACCATGGTCATGCCGCTCATCGTGTTTTTCTCCTTGCAGCGCTACTTCGTGCGCGGAATGATGGCCGGCTCGGTAAAGGGATAACTAACTGAATCGCTGTGTGAAACGGGGCGCCGCGGCGCCCCGTTCGCTTGAAAGTCTACTGGTGAACAATCATGAGCGAGAGAGCCGGGGAACGACGGCGGAGAAAACGTGTGTCCGCAGCCGACGTTGCAGCGGAAGCCGGCGTTTCTCGCACGACAGTCTCCTTCGTCATTAACAACACGCCCGGAAAGAATATCTCCGAGGCCACCCGGCAGCGTGTGCTTTCTGCGGCCGAGCGATTGGGGTATATCCCCGATCAGGAAGCCCGTCGCATCGCGATGGCTCGGCATCATTCCATCGGGCTCTTTATCTGTCACTCGCAGTACGTGTACTCCGATGCGTTCATAAGTCGCGTCGTGGAGGGCATGGCGCAGGCGGTAAACCGCCATCGGGTGCGGCTGGTCATTCATCCGGTGACCCTCTACGAAGAGAGTTACCTCGGGCTCGCGCAGCGCGATGAGGTCGACGGCATCGTTCTCATCAACGCCCACGACGACGACCCGGCCCTCGCCGATGTCGTGGAATCCGGGTTTCCCGCCGTCACCATGGATGATCTGCCCGAGTTGCCGCTGGATCAGGTGTATGTGGACAACCGCGCCGCGGCCGAGGAGATGGTTCAGTATCTGATCGATCTGGATCACCGTCATATCGCGATGATCACGCACGCGTCCACCGTCTTTGCAGCGTCCCGCATGCGGCTCGAGGGATACCTCGACGCCCTTGCCGGCGCCGACATATCGAGCAGGGAAGAGTGGATCGGTTACGGCGACTTCTCCGAGCATTCCGGCTACGAGGCCATGAGTCAGATCCTCGAGGCCAAACCTCTCCCGACAGCAGTGTTTGCCGGCAACGACGTGGTGGCCTATGGCGCCATGCGTGCGGCGGGAGACGCCGGGCTCGTCATTCCTGATGACATCTCGATCGTCGGCTTCGACGATGATTACCTCTCCCGTTACCTCAATCCTCCGCTCACCACCATGGCGCTGCCCGCCTCGGGCATGGGATCGGCGGCCGTCACGCTGCTGCTGCGCCGCGTTATGGAGGAAGACGGTGGCGAGGCGGAACCTGACGAGGAGCTCTCGCGAATTGTGCTCCCGTGCCAGATTGCGGTACGCAGCTCCGCCGCACGCGGCTCCGGCGTGAGCCGGTAGGACCTGCTTAGCCCGCCGTGAGTCCTGTTACCCCCACCGACTCAAGCACGATCCATACGAGAAACAGAGCGTAGGTTCCGAGCAGGAGCATGCTTTCGCGGTTATCCAGGCGAAGGTCCGTCCGCATCGTCGCAAACAGCACGATCGTCGAGAGCGTCAGAGCGGCCATGAGCGGGACGGCCACACCGAAGTTCACCGTGGTCGCTCCCGCGATGAGAACGCCCGCCGGGAGAGCGACGAGCAGATCGAAGATGTTGCTTCCGAGCACGTTTGAGAGACTCACCGCGCCCTCATCACGCCGGGCGAGACGGACGCTGACGAACGTATCGGGGAGGCTCGTGACCGCCGCGATGATAGTAACACCCCATATGAAGCTCGGGGTGCCGAGCACATCCCCGAGGCTGATGGCGGCGCGCACCAGCGCCTCCACGCCGGCGAGAATCAACGCCAGGCTCGTGATCAGCTTTGCCCACTCGGCAAGCGGGCGGACGCTTGCGGGCTCGGGCTCGGCTCGATGGTCGCGTACATCCTGCTGCTGAATGAAGATATACAGCACGTACAGGAGGACCGGGATTAGGCCGAGCGCGCGCGTCATGCGACCGCGAAGCGGCACCCCCTCAACAGGATTGTAGATCACCGAGAGAGAAAAGGTCAGAAGCAGCACCGCTACGGAGACGAAGTAGAACAGACCCTCTTTGAAGACGACGTCGCGGCCGGTCCGCATTCCGCCGCCCGCGAAGCCGGAGACGGCCGGAATGACGAGGATGTTGAAGATGGCGGACCCCACCACCACCGAGAGCCCGAGCTCGAAATCTCCGTGGAGCAGGGTCGACAGGACGGTGCTGCTGAACTCCGGGAACGAGGAGCCGACGGCTACGACGAGTGCGCCGTGCACGGTGGGCGGCAGGCGGTAAAGGCGAGAGAGCGACTCGGCGGCGGACTCGAGAACTGAACTGCCTTTCCACACCAGGGCGGTTCCGAAAACGAGAAACATGGGTATGAGCAGCGCGGGATGCATAAGCTTATACCAAACGGTATCAGCGCCGCTCGGGAACGGCAACGGCCCAGGGATGGCCACGTGACGAATTTCTTCCGTCTCGCGTGAAGCACGAGGCGGGAACAACGCGTATGGACAGATGTGAAGGGCCTGGCATATGCGACGATACTCGCGCTCGTTCTGCTGTCCGTGCTGCCCCGCACGCCCGCGCGGGCGGGTGAGGTGGAATCGACGACCCGTGCGACCTCCGCCCGCCGCACAGCGAACAGGGTAACGGCGGACCTCGGAGCCGTGCTGGCCGTAGCAGTCGACGCCCGGGCCATTGGTGGGGAGGACCGTACGACCTTCGGACTCGAGGCGGGCCCTCTGGTTTTCGGTCCCGTGCATCTCAGCGGGCTGCATCGGCTCCTACGTTCGCCTCTCGGCTTCGCCCCGCGCTCGGCGGTGTACGGGGAGGCAACGGGGCTGCGACTCGATACCTCTCTGGATCCGACATCGAGGATGGGCGGAGAGCTGGAACTCGCCAACCGGTCCGTCGGGGTCTCAGTGTTCGAGGACGCTGATGGGCGGACCGGAGCCCTTGCCCTTCGCCTGGGGGCAGCGTCCGCCCGGGATCTACGCCGAGCGCGGCCGCAGCGGCTCATCTCGCCCTCCTCGCTCTTCGGGATAGAGCTCATCACCACCGTTTCCGACGTCCGCGCGCGGCCGGCCGGCGACTCCTGGTACCCCGACGAGCCGGGGTTTGAAGGCGGGCTGCTCGTTCACGGCGGGATCCGGGCCAGGCTGTCAGGCTTACCCGCACAGACCGGCGGCTCGCCGGCTGCCGACGAGGCCTCCGGCGGCAGGCGCCTCCGACTGACAGGCCTGGACGTGTCCCTTTTCGGATCCTCAGGGACCTTTGCCCGCCGCGGTGGCGGGGCCTCCATTCGCGCGGAGGTCTCCGGCCCCCTCGGTCGCGCGGGCTCGGGTGCAGGTTCCATCGCCCTCGGGTTGGAGCAGCCGTGGTACCGCAATCGCATGGGAGAGAGACCGTCGGAGAGAGCCGCCGCGCGCGTCTCTCTCGCCGGCGAGGGAGAGCTTCTGCGTGCCCGTGTTGACGCACGTTCGGTGGTCGGGGACCGGCCGCTGGAAGTCGGTGCCGAGTTTCCGCGCCAGCGGTCCGTGGCGCCGTCGGTCGAGGTCGGCGCGGAGGCAGGGCCGTATGGCGAGGCGGCGGCTCTGCGGGAGTGGCTCCGGGACTCCGACGGCGAGCGCCGGCTTGACGGGGAGGTGGAGGTGGGGCTGGGCTATCGGCAGGAGCGCGTGAGGACGGGAGTGGAAATCCGGCGACGATGGGAAGGTGCGGAGTACGAGGATGCGGTGCGTGGAGAGCTCACGCTCGGTGGGGCGCAGGTGCCGCCGGCGCTGCGTTTTACGCACTGGATCCGCGTACGCTGGCCGGACGGCGTTGCCGGCGGCGGCTCCCGGGTGCCCGCGCCCGGCGGCAGCTCCCGGAGCGGCGGCGCCCGGTGGCAGCCGTCGCCGCCGGAGGCGGAGGGCGCGGCGGGTATCAGCCTTCGGCCGGGCCCTGTGTCAATCTCCCTGCGCGCCGGAACCGAGCGCCCGATCGAGTTTTCCCGAGCGGGACGCCGCGCCCTCGAGGAGGCGCCCTTCGAGTATCTCTCTGTTCGTCTCGAGGTTCGCCTCCGTGTCGCGGTGGCGGATTTAGATGCGCAGCACGAGTCTGGCTACCTGGAAGTATACGGTAAGCCCGACAACGTCAATGACGGTGGCCATGAGCGGGCCGGCCATGACGGTGGGGTCGAATCCGAGGCGATGGATGAGAAGCGGCGCGATCACCCCGATGATCGATGAAAAGAACACCACGAAGACGAGTGAGGCGCCGATCGCGCCCGCCTGCACGAGGTCCACGCCCGGCGGGAGGACCAGCCCACGCAGGACGAGCACGGCACCGAGCATCACTCCCATAAGCAGGCTCACGAGGACTTCCTTGCCGACGATCTGCCAGATATCACGGAAGTGCACCTCCCCGGTTGCAAGGCCGCGGATCATGAGGGTCGAGCTCTGCAGACTGGTGTTCCCGCCGGTCTGGGTGATAACGGGCACGAACCATACGAGGAAGGCCGCCGCCGCGATGATGGGTTGGTAGAGGCTCACGACGTTGGTGGTGAGCGTTCCTGCGATAAGGAGAATAACGAGCCACGGCACGCGTTTCTTGATGAGCCGCCAGACCGAGGACTCGGTGTAGCGCTCGAGGCTTCCGTCCATGGCGCCCATCTTGTAGACGTCCTCGGTCTGCTCGTTCTTGATGACGTCGATGACGTCGTCGAAGGTGATAATGCCGAGCAGTCGATTGTAATCGTCGACAACGGGCAGGGCGATGAGGTCGTATGTGCCGAGGATGTGGGCGGCATCCTCCTGGTCGGTATCCTCCCGCACCGAGACGACCTCTCTGGTCATCACCTCTTCCACGGGTGCCTCGTCATCGTGGAAGAGGAGGTCCTTCAGGGACACCACGCCGAGCAGCCGCTTCAGGCGGTCCACCACGTAAATATAGTACACGGTTTCCACGTCCCGCCCGGTGGAGCGGATGAACGCCAGTGCCTGACCGACCGTCAGGAACGAGCGCACGGCGAGGTAGCGCGGCGTCATGAGCCCCGCGGCGTCATCGGCGTCGAAGCGCAGAAGGAACTTGGTCTCGTCTCGGGCGTCGCTTGCGATGGTGTGCCACACCGACTCTCGAACCTCGGGATTCGCGGCCTGAATGATATCGGCGAGGTCGTCGGGCTCGATCTCCTGGAACACGCGCTTGATATTGTCAATCGGGAGCGACTTGATGAGGAGCTCCTGGTCGGCAGGCGAGAGTGAGGTGATCAGGTGGACCTTCTTGTCGAGATCGAGAAGCAGAAAGATGCGCTGAGCCTCGTCCTCCTCGAGGGAGTCCCAGACATCAACGAGGTCGTGCACCGGGAGGTTGGCTACGACGTTCCGCAGCTCCGAATCCTCGAGGATGTGGAGGTACTCCCGGAGGTTCTCAACCAGTGACAGCATGATCGGCCTTCCAGTCTCCCACGAGCAGGACCTCGCGCTCCAGCTCAAGTCCCAGTTCTTCGCGTACACGTCGTTCTATGAGCTCGATGAGCCTGAGAATATCGGTGGCCGTAGCGCCGCCGGTGTTTATGATGATATTGGCGTGGCGGTCCGAGAGGCGTGCTCCGCCGACCTGTGTTCCACGCAGCCCGAGGGTGTCGACGAGCGCCCCGGTCGGGCTGCCGAAGGCCCGGTTATTCTTGAACACCGATCCGGCCGACGGTGCGGCGAAGTGTCCCTTGCCCTCGCGATCGGCATAGTAGCCGTCCATCTCCGCCCGTATCTCGGCGGGATCGGCCGGCGTCAGGCGGAAGGAGGCGTCGAGGATGACGGCCTTACGGCCCTGGAAGGGTGAGCGTTTGTAACCGAAGTCCTCGTCCTTCGGGACATAGGCCTCGAGCTCGCCCGTCTCACTCACGACGCTCACCTCCTCGAGGACGTCGACGATGGAGCTCCCGTAGCACCGGGCGTTCATCCACACCGCGCCGCCCACGCTGCCCGGCATTGCGTAGAGAAAGTGGAGGCCGCCAAGTCCATCCGCTGCCGCGCGCTCCGCCGCGTCGCTTATGGCAAGGCCCGCCCCGGCGGTGAATCGTGTGCCCTCCCGACGCGTGTCGCTGAAGTCGCGCATGTCCATGACGACTCCGCGCACGCCGCGGTCGGAAACGAGAATGTTGGACCCGCCCCCGAGGGTGAAAACCGGCGCCCCGGTATCCACAGCGGCGCGTATGATCGTTTGTACGTCGGATACGTTCCGGGGCCGCACGTAGAGCTCCGCAGGCCCGCCGACCTCGAAGGTCGTGTGGCGGTGCATCGGCTCTTCAGTACGGAGGGCACCGTCAATATTGATTTTTCCGAGCGTTTCTTTTAGCCTAGGCACAGGACCATGATACAGAGGAATAGGGCGAATTTCCACAGGAGGCTCTCGCCCTCCGTGTCCTGCCTCTTGAGATCCCACACAAGGAGAGACCGTGTCACTTCGCCTGTTTAATACACTCGGCCGCGAGATGCAGAAGTTCGTGCCCATCGATGACAAGAAGGTGGGGATGTATACCTGCGGGCCCACGGTCTATCAATACGCTCACATCGGAAACCTGCGCAGCTACGTCTTCGAGGACGAGCTCCGTCGCGCTCTCGAGTACTTCGGGTACGAGGTCCGCCACGTCATGAACGTTACGGATGTCGGTCACCTCACCGACGACGCCGATGAGGGCGAGGACAAGGTGATAAAGAGCGCCCGGGAGATGGGAAAGACCGTCTGGGACATCGCCGAGCACTTCACCGACGCGTTCTTCACCGACGTGGAGAAACTCAACATCGAGCAACCCACGGTTGTCTGCAGGGCCACCGATCACATCGACGACATGATCGAGATGATCAGGCGCATCGAAGCCAACGGCTACACCTACGAGGCCGGTGGCAATATCTATTTCGATACCAGCAAGTTCCCCAACTACGGCGAGCTGGCGCTGCTCGATCGCCAGGAGCAGCGGGCCGGTGCGCGGATCGAAGTCGACGAGAACAAGAAGCACCCGCGGGACTTTGTCCTGTGGTTTACCAAATCGAAGTTCGAAAATCAGGCGATGATCTGGGACTCGCCCTGGGGCCGCGGGTATCCCGGCTGGCACATCGAGTGCAGTGCCATGAGCACACAGTATCTTGGTGAGCACTTCGACATTCACACCGGCGGGGTGGATCACATCCCCGTGCATCATACAAATGAGATCGCCCAGACCGAGGCGGCCACGGGTCACACGTGGGTCAACTACTGGATCCACGGTGAGTTCCTGTTGATGGACACCGGCAAGATGTCGAAGTCCAAGGGCAACTTCGTTACCCTCGGTGTGCTCGAGGAAGAGGGCTTCGAGCCGCTCGACTTCCGCTTTCTCTGCCTCGGCGGCCACTACCGCACCCAGCTGCAGTTTTCCTACGACGCGCTGAACGCCGCCCGCCAGTCCCGCAGGAACCTCCTCGACCGCATTGCAGCCATCAAGGAAGCCGCCGGCGCGGGCGGGGAGGGCGCCGACGCCGGGGACGGAGGTGGCCGCTTTGCGGATGCGAGTACCGGGGATGCGGGCGCCGAGACCCGCCTCGGCGAACGAGCCGCGGCCTGGCTCTCCGGATTCGAAGAGCACCTCGGTGACGATCTCAACGTCCCCAAGTGTCTCGCCGACCTCTGGGGCGTCGTGAAAGACGATGCGCTGACACCCGGGGAGAAACTCGATCTGGTGGCCCGCATGGACGGGATCTTCGCTTTGGACCTCCTCGAGGCCCAGGCGTCGACCGATACGTCACTGCTTGAGGACGATATCCGCAAACTCGTGGAGGAGCGTACCGAGGCCCGAAAGAACAGGAACTTCGCCCGGGCCGATGAAATCCGGGACATGCTTGCCGAGCGCGGTATCATACTGGAAGACACTCCGGAAGGAACCCGGTGGAAAAAACTCTAGCCGCTGTAACCTCGGCGGGGTCTGGGTTGTTTACTCTATGGATAAACGGGCGGAGTTCAAGGCAGTCTATGATGCGGTATATCCGCTTATCGTTCGAATCTGCTACAGTATCACGGGAGAACTCCACGTAGCGGAGGAGTTGTGCCAGGACGCCTTCATTCGATACTATCAGCGCATGGACACCATCCCCACCGGGGAGCAGGCCAAGTTCTGGCTCATCCGCGTGTCCAAGAACCTTGCACTCAATCACGAAAAACAACGCGGACGGGAACGAAACGCCTATCAGCGTGCCTATCGCCAGCCCAAGAAGGGGCCGGAGTCCGGGGAGACGTCGGTTCTGCGGGCGGAGGCGTTTCAGGCCGTTCAGCAGGCTCTGCAGGAGCTGCCGGAGAACCTGAGAACCGTTCTGGTCATGAGGGAGTACGGAAACCTGAGCTATAGAGAAATTGCCGAGTCGCTTCAGATAAGCGAATCGAATGTGAAAGTGCGGATGCACCGTGCACGTGAGCGCCTTGGCCAGGTGCTCAAGGAGGCCGACATCTATGTACCATAACGGGGAAGACATCTCCGCCTACCTGGACGGAGAGCTACCCGCCGATGCCGCACGCGAGCTCGAACGCAAGCTCGAGGCGGACATCACCGCACGGGAGGAGCTCGAGCGGCTTCGCGGGCTTCGCAAAACGCTGCATGATGCCGGTGAGCCCGATTTTGGTGCCGGCCACGAGCGCGTCTGGATGAGTTTGGAGAGTCGACTGGGCCTCAAGACGCCGCTGTGGCGACGTCGTGTATCGCTCCCGTATCCGGCAGTGGCCGCCGCCGCGGTGGCCGTGTTCGCCCTGGCCGGACTGCTGGTCTGGTTCGTAGGCCCCTCGAGTACGGGGCTGGGTGACTTCGAGAGTGCTGCGGCAACCGCAGCCGATGCGCGGATTGCGGTCGGCGGCGTCGACGGCGAGGAGCTGCTGGTCTGGCTCCGGGAGCAGGATCTGGCCGGTGATGTCAGTATGGAGCTACCCGAAAACGCTCGTTTCCGCATTATGGGCGAG
>JAAAOH010000161.1 GCA_009908925.1 Spirochaetota bacterium
GCTCATGATCCTGTTCCTCATCTTCCAGAAGAACCTCATCCGGGGAATCTCGATGACGAGCGGCGGGAAATAGTCTGCACGCTTCTGTCGCCGTTGGCGGCATTTGAGACGCTTCGAAATCTACGGAGGAAGATATGAGACGACGAACATTCATGCTGTTGCTGGCGACAATACTCGTCATATTGCTGGCCGGTTGCGGTGGAACGGAAGAGGAGGCCGCTGACGGCGGCGAGACAAGCGAAGAGACCGAGGAAGTCACTGTCCTGCGCCTCGCCCGCTTTTTCGGCGACTGCGACGACACGACCGAAGGTGTCACCGACGTCAGCCAGGCAACCACCGAATGTGAGGTCATTCAGATCCTCACAAACAAGTTCAACGCCGAACGCGAGGGGGAGATCCGCATCGAGCGTCTCGGCGGCGCGGAGTGGGGGACCTACTACGATGCGCTGAACACGAGCTTTGCCGGCGGCAACCCGCCCGACGTGGCGGTCATGCATGGCTCGAACATGCCCGACTACACCTCCCGCGACCTTTTTCAGCCGGTTGAGCAGTACTTCGACGCCTACGGCATCGAGCCGAGTGACTGGACCGCTCCCGCGCGGGGTGCCGTGCAGAACGACGGCGAATACTACGGCGTCGCCTTTGACCTGCACGCGAACCTTGCCCATGTCAACGCGGACATATTCCGTGAGGCGGGCCTCGTCGACGGCGACGGGAATCCCATCCTGCCGAGCTCGCGCGAGGAGTTCTTCGAGCAGGCCCGCATTGTTCAGGAGGAGACCGGCAAGCTCTATTTTGCAACCGATGCATCCCAGTTCCCCATCGGCGTCCGGCTGATGTTTACCCTCGTGTGGCAGCAGGGCTCGGACCTCGTAGCTGCCGACGGCTCGAGCGCCACCGTGGAGACGCCCGAGGCACGAGAGGCCGTCGAATTCATGCTCGAGATGTTTGATTCCGGCTACGCCGATCCGAACTTCAACTACACCGCCTCGCAGCAGGCGTTCCTGGAGGGCAACGCAGCCATTCTCAACAACGGCACATGGGCGGTTGATCAGTATAGGCGCGAAGCGGATTTCGACTACCGTGCTCTGGACTTCCCGACCCTCTACGATGAGCCTGCGGTCTGGGCGAACTCCCACATGTGGGTTCTCCCGCGGCAACGTGGCGATGCCAAGTACGAGGCCGGCATGGAGTTCCTCTCCTTCCTCAACGAGCACGTCTTCGACTGGGCGGCGGGAACCGGCCACCTCGCGCCGCGGTCCTCGGTCCTCGCAAGTGATGAGCTTCAGAGCGTGCCTCAGAGACAGAACTACTCCGATACGGCGGACATCGCCAAGCTGGTTCCGTCCATAGAGAACTGGCAGGCAGTGGAGGACATCCTCAAAGAGGAGATCGAGGCCACATGGCTCACCGGAAAGTCCGTTTCGGCGGCTCTGAGCACCGCGGATGATCGCATAAACGGGGTCCTGCAGGAATAGCTGATCGAGTTTTCACGGCGCGCTGTGCGGTTGAACGGCCGCGCGCGCGCCGTGTTTTGAAAAAATCGCCACATTCTTTCGTGGTATCTCGACCCGCCAGCCGAAGCGCCCTCCGATGTAGCGCAGAGTGTGCTCCGAGTAAAAGACGACGTGCGTGATGTCCCGGCGGTAGTGCCAGCCGGCAAATCGGCTGTCGTCGGTGAGAAACTCCGTCATAACGCCGAGGATGCCGACGGGGCGCAGGAGCGAATCGAGGAGCTCGAAGGTGGCCGCGGGGTCGTGGAGATGCTCGACGACCTCGGTGGCTGTTATGAAATCGTAGCTACCAGTGAGAGCATCGGTGTCGGGTGCGTAGAAAGGGTCGTAGCAGTGAACCGTGTGACCGGCATCGCGTAGCATATGGGCGAGCGCCGGTGCCGGCCCGCATCCGAAATCGAGGCCGGTGGCGGCCGCCGGGAGCTTCGACAGAAGCGGTCCGGCGAGGCGAGCGAGGAATTCCCGATACCCCGGATCCTCGACATCGTTCTCGTGGGTTTCGTACTGTGCGAGCTCCTCCTGCGGCGTGGGAAGCTGCGCAGGGGAGAGGAACGTGGCCTCGCATTTCCCGCAGCGGTAGTAATCGCGCCCGCGGACAGATTGAAAGTGGAAGGTGTCTGCCGAGCGGCAGACGGGGCAGCTGAGGCTCGCGTTTCTCACAGGAGCGAGGATAGTGTTTTGCGACGGGCTTGTCGTGGGTCCGCGGGAGTCGGACCCGCACACGGGAGTCGACCCTGTGCGATTTGTGAGCCCCGGGGTCAGTCGGCCCGCCGGGGCTTGAAAGCGCGCCGCAGACCTACCCGCCACCGAAGTTTGCCGCTATACTACCCCCGCTGTGCGACTATCGAGTAAGGGTGAATACGCCTGCCTCACCATGCTGTACCTGGCGAAGCGACATGGAAACGGTGTCGTTCCGATGTCGAAGATTGCCGAGGACAACGCCATACCGCGTAAGTTCCTCGAGCAGATACTTCTCTCGTTGAAACGTGTTGGTTATGTGCGCAGCAGGATGGGACCCGGGGGCGGCTATGAGCTTGCCCGTGAGCCATCCTCGATCTCCGTTGCGGAAATCATACGGTTCGTAGACGGCGCAATTGCGCCGGTAGAGGCGGTGAGCGTGCATTTCCACGCGGAGACCCCGATCGCTCGGAGTCCGGGGCTCGTGGGGCTTTTTCGCGATATTCGCGAC
>JAAAOH010000045.1 GCA_009908925.1 Spirochaetota bacterium
CGACGCTGTCGGGGAGTGCGAGCTTCAAGAGGAGCTCCTCGGTTGCCTCGTCTCGCGATACCTCGCCTGCAATGGCACCCTCTCTCATGACGATG
The DNA here is from genome assembly GCA_009908925.1 of Spirochaetota bacterium. Taxonomy (GTDB): domain Bacteria; phylum Spirochaetota; class Spirochaetia; order DSM-27196; family PWMO01; genus JAAAOH01. Next base: position 96 of record JAAAOH010000045.1, read on the forward strand.
ATCCTGTCGCAGACACCGAGAATCTCCGGCAACTCACTGGAGACCATGATGACTCCCAGCCCCGACTCGGCGAGATCGTACATGATTGAATAGATTTCGCTCTTGGTTCCCACATCGATTCCGCGTGTGGGCTCGTCCATGAGAAACACGCGCGCATGGCGGCTCAGCCACCGCGCGAGAATCGCCTTCTGCTGATTACCCCCGGAGAGATTCCGCATCAGCTGACGGGTCGACGGTGTCTTGATCTTGAGTTTCTCGACGAAGGCATCGGCATTCTCGCGCTCTCGCCGCTCGTCTATGACGAGGCCACCGTAGGACGCAAAGGTTGGTCGCACGGCGAGGTTGATGTTCTCCGCGACCGAGCGAACGCCGATGATGCCGTGCAGTTTACGGTCTTCGGGCATGAGCGCGAGGCCGTGTCGAATTGCGTCATGGGTGCTTCGGATCCGGGCCTCCTTGCCCTCGACGAGGGTCGTGCCACTCTCCGCGCGCTCCGCGCCGAAGAGGAGCCGGAGCAGCTCGGTACGTCCGGCACCGATAAGTCCGAAGAAACCGAGAATCTCACCTCTGCGAACGCTGAAGGACGCCGGCGCGGAGAGCCCGTAGCCGAAAAGATCCTTCACCTCGAGTACGGTGTCCCCCTGACTGCGCGGTGTGTAGTGGAAAATGTCGGCGATCGAACGGCCCACCATGTTTCTCACCAGAAACCCGTGGTCGATGCCGTCGAGGGAGTCCTGCGTGACGACCAGCTTGCCGTCCCGGAAGACCGTAGCGGCATCACAGAGCTCGAAGACTTCGGCCAGACGATGAGACACGTAGATAACGGCTCGTCCGTCCTGCCGCAGGCCCCGAATCGCGCTGAAGAGAAGCTCGACTTCCTTGTGAGAGAGGCTGCTTGTCGGCTCGTCGAACGCGATCACTTTGGCATCTCTCATGAGCGCCTTGGCAATCTCCACCATCTGCTGCTGCCCGATGGAAAGGCTCCGCACCGTCGCCGCGGGTTCGATCTGCTCGCCAAGTCGCTCGAGCGCTTCACGGGCCCGGGTCCGCATATTCCGCCTGTCGATAACACCGAGTCTGGTCGGCATGTGACCGAGCAGGAGATTCTCTTCGACGCTCATCTCGGGTATGAGATTGAGCTCCTGATAGATCACCGCCACGCCGGCCTCGAGCGCCTCGCGCGCATTGGCGAACGCATGTTCCACGCCTCCGAGGGAAAGCGAGCCGCCGTTCGGCTGGTGCGCACCGCTAAGGACCTTCAACAGGGTGGACTTGCCCGCTCCGTTCTCTCCGACGAGGGCATGAACGCTGCCTTCGGCCACGCCGAAGGTGACATCATCGAGCGCCTGAACCCCGGGAAAGGCCTTGCTTACCGAATGAAACTGTAGATACGGTTGATCACCCATAGTAGTCCTTTACGCTTCAGCCGGCTTCTGAGGCGAAGGGGCCCGCGATAACGCGAGCCCCTCCGTACATCGGCTACAGCGTATCGATAGTACTATCGATCGAGTCCCATGGCCGAGAGAACGTCTGCGCGGTTATCACGGTTCATGAGCATGCCTGCGGTGTAGATGAGCTTTTCGGGCTCTTCACCCTCGGCGATCCATTTGTACATGTTCTCAGAGGTTTCGTACCCGTGCCGGTAGGGACTGATGGTCACGGTTGCGAAGAAGCCGGTCACCTCGTCCTTATCGAACTCCGAGAGGGCTGAGCCACTGCCGCCGATACCGACACCAATGATGTTCTCCGCGGAAAAACCGCGTCCCTCTGCTGCGCGCACGCCACCCATGACCGACTCGTCGTTCAGCGCAAACACGAGCCAGTTCTCGATGTCGGGATGCTGGGTGATCTTGTCGGCTGCTGCGTTGAAGCCACCTTCTACGTCTTCACGCTCCTGGGGAGTGTCGAAGATCCGGTCGGCGGGGAATCCGGCGTCTACGAGCGCATCGGTTGCACCTTCGACCCGCTCGCGGGCGGTGTCGAGCTCGTTGAAGCTGATGGCGAGGGCGCCCGTGTTCTCCACTTCCCAGCCGCGGTTCTGCATCTCTTCGTAGAGCGCGTCGCCGACGATCTGGCCGATTTCGTAGGCGGAGATGCCCATGTGGGGAACTTCTTCCATGAAGTTGCCGTCGGCATCGACGAAGCGGTCGTCAACGGTCATGACCTTCATGCCGTGTTGCTCCGCGCGCGCCACGATGGCCGGCCCGAGTCGTACGTCAGGGGCACAGATGATGAACCCGTCTGCTCCCTGCGCGGCCAGATTATCGATGGCGTTGAGGGTCACCTCGCCGTCCTCGGCGCCCAGGGTCACGAGCTCGAACCCGTAGTCTTCCGCAGCTTCTGCTGCGAACTTCCATTCATCCTGAAACCAGGTCTCCTCCGGCTGCTTCACCAGGAACCCGATCTTGACATCGTCCCCGGATTCGTCGCCTGCAGCTTCCTGCTCACCCGAAGCGAACAGCGGCATCGCGGCTCCGAGAGCGATCGCGATCATCAGCGCAAAAACCAGTAGTCGTTTCATCGAACTACCTCCTTGTCGGTATTGCCGGACATAATGC
>JAAAOH010000226.1 GCA_009908925.1 Spirochaetota bacterium
CAATCACCTCCTCGAAGCCCTCGACGACGCCTCCCCAGCCCGGTATGAAGAGCACGGGCAGGGGGCGGGGCGGCTGCCCGGAACCGGTGGTTCCGGACGGGGGCCGGGCGCCGCCGGCTCCGGCCTGCATTTCGTAGCAGATGATGTGCCCGCCCGCGACGGGGATCCGGCGGCGGGTGGCGGTTTCGATCCTGCGGCTCATGTGCGGCGAAGGGTATCGGCACCGGCGGCGGAGGTCAATGAGGCGGGGCGGCGGTGGCGAGCTCGCTTCGGTTGACAGCGACACCGACTGCGACCACAATTGGGCAGCGGTGGTCGGTAAATCCGGAGCAAGGTGAGTCTTCATGCAGCGGCGAGATCGGACAGGTAAGTTGCTTCTACTTCTCGTGACACTTTCGCGAATTCCCCTTGCCCTCGTTATCATCGGGCTGTTCACTCTTCGCGAACCGGGTACCGTCGAGATCCTCGTCGGTATCGGACTTCTCCTTCTCATCGAGCTCAGCGACCTGCTCGACGGGATGATCGCGCGCAGCCGCGGGCTCGTCTCGGAGCTCGGCGCGACGCTCGACCCATACGCCGACAGCATCGCACGCTTCCTGACCTACTTCGCTCTCGCTCAAGCGAACCTTGCCCTCATGCTCGTGCCGGTGTGTATGGCGATTCGCGATATCACCGTGGCTTACTCGCGAATCATCGTGGTGCGTACCGGGGCGTCCGCCTCTGCCAAGCTCAGCGGAAAGCTCAAAGCCGGAATACAGGCGGTCGGTGGCGGCGTGCTCATGCTCGGGCCACTGTACTGGCAGTTCACCGGCGAGGGCATCATGCCGGTGCTGTCCTACATCATCAGCATTCTCACCCTCGCATCCGGTGTCGAATATGTGGTATCGGCGCTCAGCGCGATGTCCGGCGACGACGAGACTGATTGATCATCATGCGGGCGAGCAGGCGGGGCAACGCGAGCGCGGTGCGGAGAATATACCTGTCATAGGTCGTCTGCATGGTCGGCATTGCGAAAAACGCCTCTGAGAGACGGCGGTCGCGGAGCACCTGAGTGAGGAACGCGTCGGGTGCTGTGTTAAGCGCTTTCGTTACGAAGAGCGATCGGCTGAGATGGCGCCCGAAGTCCTCGCGGCAGAGGCGCTCATAATGCCTGCCGATTGTCTGCGTGCTCGAGCCGCCGTCGGCGGCACGGGCGGCGGCAGTGGCCGCGTGCCGGCCGGAACTGATGGCAAATGAGATACCCTCACCGCGGTGAGAAAATCAGCGAGGCGGGCGCGGGGGCCTGACATGAGGCGCGCCATATCTCCGACGCCGACCGAGAAGTGGTCGTCGTGGGGAAACACCCACCCGTAGCCGTAGCCGGCCACCCCCAGCTGCATTTCCAGCGTCGAGCCCGGGAAGCCCTCTATCTCCTCGGTGGCCGCCGGCACATCCGTGACTGCACACAGACCCATCTCATCCGGCCGGTCCTTTCTCCGCACCCGCGTTTTGAGCCCGCCGAAGGCGCCCTCGGCAACGACGGCAAACCGCGCGTGGTAGGTGCCGCGTGATGTCTCGACCTCGACGTGAGAGCCCGTATCGGTGAGGCGATGTACCCGCTCACCGAGCTTTGCCCTCGCGCCGGCCGCCTGCGCACTTTGCAGGAGATAGTGATCGAAGGCTGCTCGGTCCACGACGACCGCCATGATGTCATCCCTGTGCACGCTGCGCGTCACCGAGCTGAAGCCGATCCTCGCCTCGTGGATCTCACGCTGGATGAGCCCGGAGGGAATCGGTTCACTGAGGTACGACATCCCGCGACCCGATACAGCCCCCCCGCAGGGTTTGTCGCGAGGGAAAACTTCCTTGTCGATGATGAGGGCAGACAGACCCCGCCGGGCGGTTTCGGTTGCGGCCGAGCTACCGGCGGGACCTGCGCCGATAACGACCACATCGAACATGTTGAGGTATCCAGAAGCGTGTTGGCGCTCCTGTGCTAATTCCCTACCAGAGCAATGCATGCGCGATTTTAGCCTTTCCCGGTAGATCCGGTGACGCGTTGCGCCCGTAACCTTATGGTGGCGGACAATTTAGGCAGAGTGGTAACAACAGGCTTCTATATACACCTCTGGCGCCACTCGCTATGATAGCCGAACCCCGAGGTCGTTGTCGACACCGGCCGTTCAGACTGCGTGAGGAGGCATGAATGAGGCAGCAGGTAGCCATTCTCGTATTTCCCGATGTCGAGGTCCTCGATTTCGCGGGCCCGTTCGAGGTATTTGCGGTGGCGGATGAACTCAGCGGATACGCACTGTTCGACGTGACGGTTGTCGGTTCGACGCTCGAGCCGCTTCGCGCGAAGAACGGACTGCAGGTGATTCCCGATCGCGCTGTCTCCGGCGCCGCCGTCGACTACATACCGGATGTCCTTGTCATTCCCGGCGGCGATGGCTCCCGTGCCGCTATGCATAACGATCAACTGATCGGCTGGGTGCGAGAGGTGGCGACTCGGGCCGAGATAGTTATGACCGTATGTACGGGAACGCGCATTGCCGGAGCTGCAGGTCTCCTCGACGGTCGCGAGTACACCACGCACCGCGGGGCCGCGCCGGGCGTGGCGGAGTTGTTCCCCGCCGCCACGCAGCGCCTCGATCGCCGCGTCGTCGACACGGGGCCCTTCGTGTCCACGGGTGGAATCTCCGCAGGGCTGGACGGCGCCTTTCACGTGTTGAGGCGGCTCGCGGGAGATGACGTTGCAGGGGATACCGCCGACTACATGGAGTACACTCCGGCGCCGGTGACGCTCGAGAGGCAACCCCGAGAGACGGTTTGAGTGGGGTTCTTCAGGGGAAGATGCGGCCTGGATCTTTTCCCTGGGGCCGTCTTCGACTACATTAGAAGCACAGCACTCCGGCGCGCGCCTCTGGCCTAATGATCTCAGCGGCGGCGGCGCAAACGTTGCCAATCCCGGTATGCAATTCAGTATCGGCAATGTGGTCGAGCTCGCATTTTCCGCCGGTGAGAACGAATATGTCGTCGCGGGGCGCGTGGTGCGAACGAGCAACCACGGGCACAACATGCATGTCCGGTTCGAAGCCATGAAAGACCAGGAACGCCACGAGATCGCGGAGTCGGTTGCGTTGGTTCCCATGTCGTGATTTCCAGGGGCTGGAGCTGAGATAGTCGGGTAGCCGGCGGTTGTGCGCGGCCGGGAGACAACGGCTCTGGGCCTTCCCGCCAAAAAGACGCTTCCCCGAAACGGGAAGCGCGCTGTGTAGGGTATTGCGGCGGAGAGGACTTGAACCTCCACGGGCAGTAATGCCCACTAGCCCCTCAAGCTAGCGTGTCTACCAATTTCACCACCGCCGCATGTGTGCCTTGTGAGGCCACAATCTATACAAGGGCGTCCATTCTGTCAAGTGACCGACGAGAAATACGCCTCGAGCTCCGCCACGCGCCGGGAGAAGAGCTCGATGGCGGTCTCGATCGGAGAGGCACCCGCCATATCGACGCCGGCGAGCCGGAGGCTTTCGATGGGGAACCGTGAGCCGCCCGACTTGAGGAATGCGAAGTAGTCCTCGCGCTCGCTCTGCCCGCCCTCGAGGACGCGATGCGATAGCGAAATGGCGGCAGAGACGCCCGTTGCGTACTTGTAGACGTAGAAGGCCCGGTAGAAGTGGGGGATTCGCAGTCCCTCGATGTCGGAGACGTCGTCGATGACCACGTCTGCGCCGAAGTACTTCTCGAGCAGGGATCGGTACTCGCCTCTCAGGTTGTCGACGGTCAACGGTTGGCCGGATTCGACCATCTCGTGTGTCTTCTTTTCGAACTCTGCGAACATCGTCTGTCGGAAGAGGGTACCGACGATCTGATCGATCTGGTGATTGAGCAGGTAGGCGCGCATGCGCTCGTTGTCGGAGGCTGAGAGCAAATGATGGAAGAGCAGCTGCTCGTTGAAGGTCGAGGCGACTTCGGCCTCGAAAATCGTGTAGTCGTAGTGCTGAAAGGGATTAGCGGCGGCCGAGTACCAGCTGTGCATGGCGTGTCCGCCCTCATGGGCGAGGGTGAACACATCGCGAAGATCATCGTCCTTGAAGTTCATGAGGATGAAGGGATGAGCGACATAACTGCCGGCGGAGAACGCGCCGGAGCGCTTGCCCTTGTTCTCGTAGCGATCAACCCAGCCGTCGAGCATACCCTCGCGCAGTGTCGTCACGTACTCATCTCCGAGCGGAGAAAGCGCCTCGCTGACCGTCTCCACGGCCTGCTCGAATGTGTGATGAACGCTGAGATCTTCCACCAGCGGCACCTTCGCATCGTAGATGTGGAACTCCTCGAGGCCGAGTACCCGTTGTCTCAACGCATAATAGCGCTGCAGGGGCTCGAGGTTGCGGCCGACCACCTCGAGAAGATTGTCGTAGACGTTTTCGGGCACGTCGTCGGGGAAGAGCGCGGCCGCGCGTGCCGAGGGAAACTTCCGTACCCGCGCCTTGTAGACATCGAGATGGACGCTTCCTGCGTAGAGGTTGGTGAGTGTGTTCTTGTGCTGTTCGTAGACGTCGTGGAACTGGAGGTAAGCCTGTCTGCGCACATCTCGGTCACGGTGGAGCAGAAGCGAGCCGAGGCTCGACTGGCTCAAGGGTTTCTTTCCCTCCGGGGTTTCCACATCGCCGAAGTCCATATCCGCGTCGGTCAGAGCCCCGAAGCTTCGCGATGCGGTCTGGTTTGCCTCCTGCTGCATCGAGAGGACACGTTCTTCGGCCTCGGAGAGCACATGCGGTTTGTAGCGTCTGAGTTTTCTCAAGTAGATACGAAAGTCGGCGAGAGCGTCCGAGGCGAGAAAGCTCTCCATGGTGGAGTCGTCGATGGCCTGAATCTCGGGCGTGATGAAGCTCGCGTTGGTATCGGCCTCGGTTGCGACCCGCATGAACCGCCCCATGCGCTCCTGGTTCGTGCTGTCGGAAACGTCCTCGCTCATGCGCAGGTGGGCGTAATAGCCGAGCCGCTCCTCGAGCATCCCCACCTCGTTCATGAACTCCAGGCAGGCGGCGAGCTTCTCCGGTGACTCGGCGAGGGTGCCCTTGAACTCCGGGATACGTTTTGCGCGCGCGGATAGCTCCTCGAAGCCTTTCTCCCATTGCTCATCGGAGGAGTAGAGGACCGATAGGTCCCAGGCGTGCTCGGGGGATACTTCACTGCGGCTGGGTATGCGGGACGTGTCTGCGTTGCTCATCTCTTCCTCCACGGTGTATTGAACTGGAAGCTATGCAGAGCCGTCGCCGTCGTCAAGTCTGCCCTCGGTCTCGAGCGCGGCGAGAATCGTGGCGAGGTCGCGGGCGGCCTTCCCGCGGTGGGAGATACGGTTCTTCCGGTCGGGAGCGATTTCGGAAACGGTGAGTCCCTCTTCCGGTAGCGTGAAGATCGGGTCGTATCCGAACCCATGGCGCCCCTCCGACGGCGCATGGGCGATTTCCCCGTGCCAGGTCTCCTGGCAGAGATAATATCGGTCCGGCTCGAGCACGAGGGCCATGCAGCACGTGTAGTGTGCGCGGCGATCGGCGACGCCCTCGAGCTCACCGAGGAGCAGGGCGTTTCGCTCACCGTCGCTGAGATCTGAGCCGCCGGGTTTCGCCCCGTAGCGGGCGGAGTAGATGCCCGGGCGCCCGCCAAGCGCTGCCACCGAGAGCCCCGAATCGTCGGCGATGATGCCCGCACCCGCGGCCGCGGCCTCGCCGGCAACCATTCGGTAGAGCGCCATCGCTTTGCCGAGGGCGTTGTCATGGAACGTTGTACCGGTCTCCTCGTGGCTGAAGTGAAGGCCGATGTTGGTCGGCAGAAGCAGCTCGTGATCGGCGAGAATGCCCTCGAGCTCGCGACGTTTGTGGTCGTTGTTCGTTGCCAGTATCAGTTTCACGGCGCCAGCCTACCTGATTCCCCGGCGTTCGACCACCGGCTACTCCGTCCCTTCGCTCTGCCAGGTCCGAAGCCTGCGTTTCATGTAGTGGAGTGCAGAGTCGATGGTTCCTTTCGGAATACCGAGTACCGCCGAGATCTCCCCGTTGGTCGGCACCGCAGGGACTCGGGCAAGCTCCCGACGGGCGTTGAGGAGCCTGCGGTTCTGCCGATCGAGCTCGCGGTGAATAGTAGCGCGCCGGTGCTTTTCGGGTGTCATGGCGAGCTCGTCCTGTGCGAGCCTCACCTGGAAGAACGCATTGTTGCGTCTCTCACGGAGTTCGGCGCGCCGCCCATCGCGACGACCGACGCGTTGTTTGAGCTCGTCGCGGGACTCTCTCAACCACTCTTCTGAATAGCCGGTGACACGGGCGAGCTCACTGAGCTGGGCGTCGCTCACCAGGACGGCAGCCTTCATCGCGAGGATCACCATGCGGCGGGAGGCGCTTCCCTGCGGCGCACCCGCGCGGCGGGCGCCTGCGAGCCGTGTGGTAGCGGTCTCAGCAACACGGGAGGCACTGACGCTGGTTTCCGCCACGCCTATCAGCCCGTCCCATATGTCCGGCGCCCGTGTCAGCTCGTGCATGCGGAAGCGGCGCCGGCGTACACGCGCGAAGGAGCGAAGCTGCCACCGCAGGGTTCTCGCAAGATAGTGCTCGAAGGACCGCCCGTCGTGCGTGTACTTGTACACGAGCGCCGGGATCTTTCCGCGGAAGTAGAGTAGAAAGTCGGCGCAGTCCTCCTGGGAAAACCCCGGTCGAGTGGCGGGATAGTAGTACACCCATTGCTCCACTTCCCGGCGAACCGTGTCGTATCCTGTACCGCTCTTCTGATAGCCGACAACCAGTTCCGTGAGCTTCGTCATGCTTCCTCCCTTCCCGGTATTCTGCCGAGAGGAAGAGACGCAAAATGCATGCCGCAAACATCCGCGCGGGAAAGGGAAAATCCCCACTGTCAGTGGAACTGTTTACATTCATTTACAACTCAAGCAGGAGGTCGGTTATGAGAGTACCTGTGCGGGAGGAAAACACGAACGCGCGCCGGCTCCCCGGCGAAGGGGCAGCGCGGCTCGGCCCCCTGCCCCACGGGGCCGTCCGCCGACGCGGGGACGCGCCGCAGGCGGCGTTCGTCAGCCGCCGGGATCCGCCTGATGCGTCCGGGGCCTCGGGGTATCGTTGACGAGATCGAGGAGGGCGTCACGCACCCGCTCGTAGGTTTCGGCAAGCGACTCTTCGAGCATGAACCCGGCGGCGCGCTTGTGGCCGCCACCACCGAAGCTCTTGGCGACGCGGGAGACATCGGTGTCGTCGCTCGAGCGGAGGCTGCCGGTGCACATCCGCTCGTCTTCTTCGCGAATGAGCGCGATCACCGAGCATTTGCGTGTGCCCATCAGGAGCTGGTAGAGGGTATCCGAGTCACGATTCTCACGCCCGAACTCGGCGGTGTCCCGTCGGCTCTCGTAGGTCAGGGCAATCTTGCCCCCGGCCTCGGTTTCCACGCGTTCGAGAAGGCGTCCGAGTAGCTTGCGAGCCGAGAGGGTCTTTCCGCCGTTCATCCGATTGAAGGTGTCCTTCGGGCTCGCCCCGAGGTCGACCAATCGTGCGACGGCACGGAAGGCGCGCCCGGAGCCGACATCGAGGTGTCGGAAGAAGCCGGTGTCTGTGGACAGGCCGAAGAGGATCAGCTCCGCCTCCTCGGTGTCGGGCTCGAAGCCGGCGCTCTCGATCGTTCCCTGCACCAGGACGCTCGTCGAGGGCGCGGTTGCATCCACGTAGACTGCGTCACCGTAGGGCTCGCCGGCGGCGTGATGATCGATCACGGCTACCGGAACGGCGTTGAGCGCATCGCCGAGACTTCCGACCCGCTCACGGGTACTGCAGTCGAGCACCACGGCCGCGGGGTCCTCGTCGGCATCTATCTCTTCCTGCGAGAGGGTGTCACGGAACAGCGATGCGAGTTCCAATATCTCCGCCCGCACGAAGGGGCCCTCGTTGTAGTGCTTCACGGCTTTACCCGTGCGCTCGAGATAGTGGCCGAGTGCGAGGCTCGAGGCAAGACAGTCACCATCCGGCTCGGTGTGGCTTATGAGATAATAGGTACTATGCCTCGAGAGGAACTCGAGCAGCTCAGGGGGAGGGGTGTACTCCTGCATATTCCGGCGCCGGGACGGTCAGAGCTCGAGCGTGTCTTTGCTGAACTTCTCTTCGGCGTTCGGCTCGTCCTCGAGGCGACCCCAGGTCACGTGGAAGGGATTATCGCGAACGAAGAGCCGAACATGAGAGAACTCGCCGTTCTCGTAGTAGACGTCCATGTAGGGTGCGCTCTTCGAAGGGGTCTCGATGAGCTCACCCTTGCCGGCGGCCTGCGTGAACCACGAGGTCGGAATGTAGACCTGCTTGTAGTCGAGATTCGCTGCGGTGTATGTCACTTTGAATCCGAGACGATGACGGAACACTTGACTCAGGTATACCGTATGTACGAAAAGCTCGGATTCGTTCGACTCCTGCTGTTCCTGGGCGACCGAGAAGCCGGCGACCATCACTATCAGTATGGCCACGATCAAGATGCGTTTTTTCAACCTGTCCTCCTCTGCGTTCGCTCACCCATTATACGACCTCCAAACCTCCAATTTCAAGGGTGAATTCACACAGGAAGCTCAGAAGGGGCAAGCATTGTGGCAAGCATCACCGCTTTGATGGTGTGCTTTCGGTTCTCGGCCTCGTCCCAGATCCGCGAGCGCGGTCCGTCCATCACCTCGGAAGTGACCTCGTTGCCGCGAACCGCGGGCAGGCAATGCAGAAAGATGCTGCTCGGATTGCCGGTACGGTCCATGAGCTCGTCGTTGACCTGATAGGGTGCGAGGGTGCGCATCCGTTGCTCCGATTGCTCCTCCTCGCCCATGGAGACCCAGACGTCGGTATAGACCGCGTCGGCACCAGAGACGGCTTGTGCCGGATCGTCGGTGACGGACACCTCGCTGCCCGAACGTGAGGCGAAGCTTCGCGCGACTTCCACGCTCTCTTCATCCGGGAAGAGAGACTTCGGCGCGCCGAGGCGGATGTTCACCCCGAGCTTGCCGCAGCCGATCATCAGCGAGCGGGCCACATTGTTTCGCGCGTCGCCCACGAAGCTCAGGGTTCGCCCCTCGAGCTCACCGGTCTCTTCGAGCACCGTCTGCAGGTCCGCGAGAATCTGGGTGGGATGATAGAGGTCGGTGAGGCCATTGTAGACCGGCTTGTTGGAATGCTCGGCGAATAGCTGCACGGTTTCCTGCTTGAAGCCCCGAAACTGTATCGCATCGAACATTCGCCCGAGAACGCGTGCGGTGTCCTCCACCGTCTCCTTCACCCCGAGATGAATGTCGGTCTGCGAGAGAAAAACGGGGTGACCGGCCTCCTCACCGAATGCCGTCTCGAACGCTGCCCGGGTTCGCGTGGAGCGTTTCTCGAAAAGAAGCGCGAGGCTCTTTCCCTCGAATCGCCGGTTCACTATTCCCTCGTGTCGCTCGCGTTTCACCTCGCGGGCGAGGTCGATGAGATAGCGGATCTCCTCCGGAGAAAGATCAGCAAGAGTGAGCAGGGATTTGCCCTCGAGGTGTACCGCCATGGTTCCGTCTCCTCTACATCAATGTTGCTATGATTATCGGTGAGTATAACGGATCGCGGGCATTGCGTCAGCGGCGCTTCAGTACGCCCTGATGTTGAAGAGCTCTTCGGGAAACAGGATACGCAGGGCGTCCGCCACGTTCTCGGCGAAGTGGAACTCCATGCTCTTCGTGACTTCCTCGGGGAGCTCCTCGACGTCCTTGCGGTTTTCCTCGGGGAGAAGCACGGTATTCATGCCGTTCCTGTGCGCCGCGAGCGCCTTCTCCTTGACGCCGCCTATTGGAAGAAGCCGTCCGGCGAGGGTGATCTCTCCGGTCATGGCGAACCCCGGATTGAGCGAGATGCCGGAGAAGGCGGAAACGAGGGCGGCGGCGATGGTGATGCCCGCCGACGGTCCGTCTTTCGGGATGGCGCCCTCCGGAACGTGGATGTGGATGTCGCGATCCCGCTCGAAATTGCGGGGAAGGCGAAACCTCTGAGACTGCGAGCGGATGAAGGAGAACGCCGTGCGCGCGCTTTCTTTCATGACGTCCCCGAGGCTGCCGGTGAGAAGTAGCTCACCGTTTCCCTCGAACACAAGTGCCTCGACAGGAAGCAGCTTGCCGCCGACCTCGGTCCACGCCAGCCCGTTCGCGATGCCGGGCGCGGTCTCGGTTTCGAGATGAGTCTCGCTGAAGGGCGGCTTTCCGAGATAGTGGGTGATGCGCTTCGCGGTCACCACGCGCTTGTAAGGCCGGATCACTTGCGGGTCGAGCCTGAACGGCGGCTCGAGCGGCACCGTCGCGTCCGCCGGTTCGCCATATTCCGTCCGCTTCGCAGCCCCGTCAGTGTCGCCCCGCTCAACGTCCTCGACTTCCCCCGTCTCCTCGGACTCGTCGGTGGACGCGGGGGTGACGTTGTTCGCCGCTGCCGCATCGAAAGCACCCGCGCCGCCGGACGCCGCGCCGTCGCCTCGTCCTGCGTCGTCGCTTCCTTCCGCGCCGTCGGTCTCCTGCTCGCGCGCCGCCGCCGGCTGCTCCGGCGTCTCATCGTGTCCCGACGACCCCCCGGAATCCCCGCCGTCGGGGCCGGCATCGACCGATATCGGCGGTCTGTATCCGTCCGAGACGACCTCCCGGGCGATCTTTCGGATCACCGTGGCGATCTGCCGCTCGAGGTTGCGGACACCCGATTCGCGGGTGTAGCCGTGGATGATCTCATCGACCGCGTCCCTGCGGAAGCTCACATCCGCCCACTCGAGCCCGTTCTCCTCGATCTGCTTCGGGATGATGAAGCGCTGTGCGATGCGCCGCTTCTCGTACGGGGTGTAGCCGGGCATCTCGATGATCTCCATGCGGTCGCGGAGCGCATGCGGGATCTGGTAGAGCGTGTTGGCCGTGGTTATGAAGAGGACCTGCGAGAGGTCGAAGGGGAGCTCGAGGTAATGATCGACGAACCCGGTGTTCTGCTCGGGGTCGAGGACCTCGAGCAGGGCGGAGGCCGGATCGCCGCGAAAGTCGGCGCCGAGCTTGTCGACCTCATCGAGGAGAAACACGGGATTGTTGGTGCCGGCCTTGCGGATCGACTGGATGATCTTCCCGGGGAGGGCGCCGACGTAGGTGCGCCGGTGGCCCCGGATCTCAGCCTCGTCACGGACGCCACCGAGGGAGATACGAACGAAGCTTCTGCCGAGGCAGCGCGCCACCGAACGCCCGAGGGAGGTCTTGCCCGTTCCCGGCGGGCCCACGAGGCAGAGAATGGGTCCCTTGAGCCGTTCCTGGAGCTGCCGCACGGCGATGTAGTCGAGGACCCGCTCCTTGGGCTTCTCCATGTCGTAGTGATCCTCGTCGAGGATGCGCTCGGCGTCTCTCATGTCCACCTGGTCGCGGGTGCGCTCGGTCCACGGCAGGTCGAGGATCCAGTCGACGTAGGTGCGTACGATCCCCGCCTCCGGAGAGAACGACTGCAGCTTGGAGAGTCTGGCAATTTCCTTTTCGGCGCGGGCGCGGACCTGGTCGGGAAGGTCTTTCTCCTCGAGGCGCTCGGAGAGCTCACCTGCCCCCGAGGGATCCTCGGACTCCCGCCCGAGCTCGCGGTTTATCTCCTTCATCTGCTCGTTGAGGTAGTAATCCCGCTGATTCTTCTCGATGCGCTTCTTTACCCGCTGATTGATATCCTGCCGCAGCTCGAGGACGTCGTTCTCGCTTTCGAGGCTGACGGCAACTTCCTCGAGGCGCTTCTTTGGATCGGTGATCTTCAGAAGCTCGAGTTTTTTCTCGAAGGGAAAGGGCACATTTGCACAGACCCTGCCGACGAGCTCCTCGGCGGTCTTCGCCTCGCGGACTGCTTTCTGCGTCTCGTTGGGGACCTTTTTCTGGAGGGATGCGAACCGCTCGAAGGCCGATTGCACGGTCTTCATGTGCGTGGACAGTCCCTCGGCCTCCTGCTCGCCTGAACCCCCTCCGCCGCGCAGCTCCTCGGTGTACGCCCACAGCGGCGTCCGGGGCGACTCGAAAGTGATGACGCGCACGCGCCTCTTCCCCTCGGCCATGACCCGCACCGAGCCGTCGGGGAGCTTCATGATCTGCGAGACAGTTGCCACCGTTCCGTGGCCGTAGAGGTGTTCTGCGCCGGGCTCAACCGCCTCCTGCGTCTGGGGGACGAGCACGACCTGCCTGTCGGCTGCCATTGCGTTGTCCAGGGCAGTCTTCGCGGTCCGCTTCGCGACGAAGAAGGGAAATACGGTGTGGGGAAAGGCTACCGCCTCCCGGATCGGGATGACCGGTAGCCTCGAGGTGTCTTTCTTGCGCCCCTTTCGTCTCATGCGGACTTTCGGACTTGTACGATTTCCGGCTTCTCGTCCTGGTCGATGACCGCCCGCGTAATCACAACGCGCTTCTTGCCCTCGATGGAGGGAATGTCGAACATGATGTCGGTCATGACGTTCTCCACGATGGAGCGAAGCCCCCGTGCACCGGTCTTGCGCGACATCGCCTTCTCGGCAATCGCCTCCACCGCCTCGTCCTCGAAGACGAGATCAACGTCGTCGAGCTTGAGTGATGCCTGGTACTGCTTGAGAATGCTGTTGCGCGGCTCGGTTACGATCCGCACGAAATCTTCCTTGGTGAGATCCCGCAGGGCGACCTGAATGGGGACACGCCCGATGAACTCGGGGATCAGTCCGTACTTGATCAGATCGTCGGGATGGAGCTCGCGGAAGAGCTCCTCGATGTTCTTCTCACTGCGGGTCTTGACCTCCGCGCCGAAGCCCATCGGATGCTGGGAGACGCGCGACTCGATAACCTTGTCGAGTCCAACGAATGCGCCGCCGACGATAAAGAGGATATTGCCGGTGTCGATCTTTATCATTTCCTGGCTCGGATGCTTGCGCCCGCCCTGTGGCGGTACCGAGGCAACCGTGCCCTCGATGATCTTCAGGAGCGCCTGCTGCACACCTTCGCCGGAGACATCACGCGTGATGGAGACGTTCTCGCCCTTGCGGGCGATCTTGTCGATCTCATCGATATAGATAATGCCCCGCTCGGCGGCCGACACGTTGTTACCCGAAGCCTGATAGAGCTTGAGCAGGATGTTCTCCACATCCTCGCCTACGTACCCCGCCTCGGTCAGCGTCGTCGCGTCGGCGATGGCAAACGGCACCCGCAGCTTGTCCGCGAGGGTCTTCGCGAGCAGCGTCTTGCCGGTACCGGTCGGACCGATGAGCAACACGTTTGCCTTCTCGATCTCCACGCCGTCCTGGAGTTCCTGCTTCTGGGTGACGCGCTTGTAGTGGTTGTACACGCCGACCGAGAGCACCTTCTTGGCGGTTTCCTGCCCGACCACATACTGATCGAGATATGACTTGATTTCCTTGGGCGCGGGAATGTCGTCCATGAACTCCGTGGAGATCACGTCGTCCTCATCATCGAGGATCTTCTTGCACGTGTTCACGCACTCGTCACAGATATACACGCCGGGGCCGGCGATGAGCCGCCGCGCGAAGTCGGCATGCTTGCCGCAGAAGGAACAGACTTTCTGTTGCTCGTTACGCTGCTTGCTCATTCCTTACCTCTTGAGCACCTGGTCGACGATGCCGTACTCGGCACTTTCTTCGGCGCCCATGAAATAGTCGCGCTCGAGATCACGCGAGATGACCTCTTCGGACTTTCCGGTGTGCTGGGCAAAGTACTGGATGATCATTTTCTTCAGTCGCACGATTTCGCGCGCCTGAATACCGATGTCGGTCGCCTGTCCCTGAACACCGCCCCAGGGCTGGTGGATGAGAATACGCGAGGAGGGCAGGGCGTAGCGCTTGCCGGCCGTGCCTGCTGCGAGCAGCATGGCCCCCATCGAGGCGGCCTGTCCCATGCAGATCGTCTGCACGTCGGGCTTGATGTACTGCATGGTGTCGTAGATAGCCAGCCCCGCGGTGACCGAGCCACCAGGCGAGTTCACGTAGAGGTTGATGTCCTTTTCCGGATCCTGGCTCTCGAGGAAGAGCATCTGTGCCACCACGAGGTCCGCGGTGACGTCGTTTATGGGCCCATCGAGAAAAACGATGCGGTCCTTCAGGAGCCGGGAGTAGATGTCGTAGGAACGTTCGCCAACGCCGGTTTGCTCGACAACGATGGGAACGAGTGTGTTCATTTGCTCATTCATTTGGTGAATTCCTTTTGGCCGAATAACTCACCCGAATTTAAGCATTGCCGCCCGCGACGTCCAGGAGTTTGAGTTTCTCGGAGGTCTTGACTTTCGTCTCTTCGAGAATCTTCTCGAATAGCTTGCGCTCCTGGATATCGTGCTTCACGTAGTCGAGCAGGTTCTGGCTCTCATAGTACTCCCGAACCCGTGCGGTGTCCATGTTGCTTTGTTTCGCCTGCTGCTCGAGGTGCTCATCGACTTCTTCGTCGGCAACCTCGATCTCCTCATTCTCGAGGATCTTGTTGGTGAGAAGGCGTTGCTTGAGGCTCTTCTCCGCGTCCGGCTTCCACTCCTCGAGGAGGTCTTCCTTGCTGCGACCCTGGGCGGTAAGTAGTTGCAGCACATCGTCCTCGTTCATCTGCAGGCGGGAGGTGAAGTTTCGCCACGAGTTCTCCAGCTCCATCTGAAGCATGGATTCGGGCACCTCGATTTCGGAGTTCTCGAGGACTTTATCGAGAAGTGCCTGCTTCTTCATCTCGTAGACCCGTGACTCGGCGGTCTGCTCGAGTCGGCTGCGGATATCCTTCTTGAGGTCGTCGAGGGTCTCATACTCGTCACTGACGTCCTGGGCGAGCTCGTCGTCGACGTCGGGAAGCTGGCGCTGTTTGACCGCCTTGACCTTCACCGAGAGTCGCTTCTTTTCTCCGCGAAGCTCCTCCACCTCGGCGTCTTCGGGGTACTCCTTCTCAATGACCTTTTCCTCGTCCTGCTTCATGCCGAGGATGTCATCGTCGATCTTGTAGAAGTTGTAGCCGGTACCCACGGTGAACACGAAGTCCTCACGGCTCGTGCCCTCGACCGTCTCATCGTTCTCGTCGAGCTCGCGATAATCGATGGTGACGATGTCGTCTTTCTCGACCGTTCCCTCTTCCTTGTCGATGACGATGGCGTTCTGTTCCTGGATGGCCGAGATCTCGCGCTCGAGGTCCTCGTCGGTCACCTCCACCTCCGGCGCCTCGATCTCGAGGCCCTTGTGCTCGCCGAGCTTGATCTCAGGGTAGACGTCGTAGGTGACGGAAAAGGTGAAGTCTCTGTTGATGTCGAAGTCGATCTCCCCGTCGAGCTCGGGGCGTGCGTAGGGCAGGGGCTGCTCGTCGATGTCCTCGATGACCTCTTTCAGGCTGTCTTCGAGCACCTTCTGGCTTGCCTCCGCCTGCAGGCTCTCGCCGAACTTCCGCTCGAGGATTTCCGGCGGCACTTTGCCGGGGCGAAAGCCCTTGATCTGGGCTTTCTTGGCGTACTCCTTGACGAGGTCGTCGTACTCTTTTTTGACCGTGTCTCTGTCGACGGTCACCGTGAGTCGGACCGCCGAATTGCCGATGCGTTCAACCTGTTTTTCGGAAACCATCTTTCGGATCCTCTGTATGTGGTGTCGGATAAAGAAAGAGCGATCCGGTGAATCGGATCGCCCTCGATAAAGAAGCGGGAGACGGGATTTGAACCCGCGACATCCACCTTGGCAAGGTGGCGCTCTACCCCTGAGCTACTCCCGCGCGATACACCGG
>JAAAOH010000057.1 GCA_009908925.1 Spirochaetota bacterium
GGCCTGAACACCGCCAGGTTGAGGTTGGTCTCGTAGAAGGAACGAACTGTTCCGATGTCCTCCCAGAACCCGGTGAACACGTAGGCGGAGACCTCTGCGGAGTCGATAAGGGAGGGGATGACCTCCTTGCCGAAGTCGGTAAGGCTGTTGTCGAGGGCTTTTTCCATTGCCTCCGCGTTGAAGCAGTAGATGCCCATCGACGCCAGGTATTCTTTTCCCGCGGTTCGCTGTGCTTCGCTCGGGTGGAGCTCCTTCGGAATCCGCAGATGGTCGATGTTGTCCGGGATCGGTGGTTTCTCGACGAAGGAGTTCACGCGGCCGTTGCGGTCGGCCTGCAGGATGCCGAACCCTTCCGCCTGCTCGCGGTTGACCGGCGTGGCCGCGACCGTGACGTCCGCGCCGGAATCCAGATGACGCTGGAAGAAATCCTGGAGATCCATGCGGTAGAGCTGATCGCCGGAGAGAATCATGTAATGTGTCGGTTCCTGCGTTCGGAAGTGGGGAAAGTTCTTGCGAACGGCATCCGCGGTACCCTCGTACCATCCCGAGTGCTCGAAGGTCTGCTCGGCCGCCAGAAGCTCCACGAAGCCTTTCGAGAATGAGTCGAAGATGTATGTGCTCGAAATGTGGAGGTGCAGCGACGCGGAATTGAACTGCGTGAGCACGTAGATCCGCATGAAGCCGGCGTTGATGCTGTTCGACAGAGGGATATCTACCAGCCGGTATTTGCCCCCGAACGGCACCGCCGGCTTGGCGCGCTCCATCGTGAGCGGATACAGGCGGGTACCCTTTCCTCCGCCCATGACGATGGAGAGTACGCGTGCCATATGGAGTCATTGTAGGTTGGCAGTTTCGACGCGGTCAAGGAAAATGTTCCGAGAGCCGAATCTTCTCCGCGCGATATACACGATAGCCGGCGTAGCTCGCTGGGTCCGGATGGGCAAAGACGAACTCGAGGACGCGCCGCGCCGGCGTCTCGTCGGTCACCTCGACGATGTGCGCGGAAATTTTCATGTCGTTTACCTCCATCGCCTCGAGGTCGAAGAGGGCCTGCGGGTTGCCGACGAGGTCCCGGGAGATGCCCCCGAAGGTCACGAGGCGGTTTCCGTTTTCCAGGTAGTCGGCATCACCGATGAAGGGCGTGAAGAGCTCGGAGCCCCGCTCGGCGCCGTACTGCCAGACCTGCCTGACGGTGCCCGCGTCCTCCTCGATCTCGTATTCCACGGCGCGGGAGTAATTATCGGCCGGTCGAATGGGAGAATCGTAGCTTCGGTGGTTCCCGTTGTCGTAGATGAGGATGCGGGACGGGTCCGTCGGATGGAGTTCGGGGGCGTGCTGGCCCCAGGGCCATTCGAAGTCCCGGCCGAGGGGCTCCAGAAGAAGAGGGCGGAACTCCTCGCTCCAGTGGTGATGGTTCCCGAGGATCCAGTGGATTTTGCCCGTCTCGAGGCCGACTTTCACCACGGCGCTCTGGTCGCGGCCGGAGACGACGACTGCGTTGTCCGCGCCGTGATAGTCCAGTCCGTTGAGATGCAGCCAGTCCGCCTCGTCCAGGTTCACAGGCTGCCTCGGCCGCTCAGGGTCGAGGATATCCCGAAAATCGAGGCGCCGAAGCATGGCTCCGGAGTCGCGGTCGATCTCGACGACCGCATCCTCCACGGAGCCGGGGGCGGCGCTGAGGGTAAGGAGGTTCCCGTCAGGAAGCTCGGCGGCGTCGTGATGCAGGCCCCCGGGTACGTCGAAGCCCTCCCACGGCGTGCGTCCGAGCCAGTCCATCTGCACGAGGCGATTTTCCTTCTGGACCATGAGGTCGCCGTTTTCAAGGGGCTCGAGCACGTGCCCGTAGTCCTCGGTGTAGAGCCATCGCACGCGACCGTAGCTGTCGATTACGGAGGCGAGCGGAATGTAGGTCCCCTCCTCGTCGTAGGCGGCGAGGTGGAGCAGTATCATGCCTTCGCTGATGCGCCCGGGGAACCGCCGCTCGAGGTGAACCTCGGGATAATGCTCGGGAAGCGGCGCTGTACGTAGCGTACGGACGATCTCGGTGATCTCGCCGTCCCGGTGGGTGGCCGTGAAGGTGATGTGATTCTCGTGGTCGGGATAGAGCCCGAGTACCGGAACGCTGTGCTCGGTGCGAAACTCCCTGCGGGCGAACTGCAGGTCTTCGCCGTCGAGGCCGGCAATCTTGACTTCCACGCGCACGGGTTCTTTGCTTCGCACCGTTGCGAGCGCGGAGAGCGGCGTAGCCTCGAAGCGGCGAACCTCGACATTCACCGCAGGCTCCCCCGCGAAGAGCCCGCCGGCCAGTGCAGCTCCGAGCCCGACGGCAACGACGAGTGCAGCGACGCCTACTGTGCGTCCGCCCGGCGTCCGCCCTATCCACCACGTCACTGACCGTACGCCTCGAACTGTGGAGGATTTTTGGCCGCCCACTGGTCGATCGTGGTGCAGCTAAAGCCGCTGGCGCGATAGGAGCGAAGCCGGTCGAGGTCCCGGGCAGCTGCCGGCAGATCAGCGCGGGCCGATTCCAGGAGACCGGCGAGGTAGGTGTGTCGGGACCAGATATCCGGGTCGATACGAAAATGCACCCACTGGCCCCGCTTATAGCTGCGGACAAGCCTCGCATAGCGGAGGCGGGTAAGGTGACGCGAGGTATTCGATTGGGCCAGCCCTAGAATGGCCTCGATCTCGCAGGAGCAGAGGTCTTCCGCCTCCCGCAACAGGCTCACCACCCGAAGACGCGTTTCGTCGGCCATGGCTTTGAGAAGGGTAAGTGTATCCTCCACGCAGTATTCCTCCGAAGCCGCCGATGCTATCCTGTCGGCGCTGCTGCCTTACGTGGAAACCAGTCTACCGTCCGATTGGTGAACTTCACAAGGCTCAGCATGACCGGAACCTCTACGAGGACGCCGACCACCGTGGCGAGCGCGGCCCCCGAAGAGAGTCCGAAGAGGCTCACCGCCACGGCAACCGCCAGCTCGAAGAAGTTACTCGCACCGATCATGGCACCGGGACCGGCGACCGCGTGCGGAAGCTTCCAGAGGCGTGCCCAGCCGTAGGCGAACCCGTAGATTACGTAGGTCTGCACCACCAGCGGGACGGCGATCAATACGATATGCAGGGGGTTCGCCAGGATGATCTCCCCCTGGAAGGAGAAGAGGATAATCAGCGTCAGAAGCAAGCCGACCGTTGTGACTCCGTCGAACTTTTCGATAAAAACGTTCTCGAAGTAATCAAGCCCGCGCCGACGGACGATGAGGACACGGGAGAGGTAACCGGCCGCCAGTGGAATCACGACGAAGAGGACCACCGAGAGAAAGAGGGTGTCGTATGGAACGGTGATGTTGCTGATGCCGAGCAGCAGCGCAACGATCGGCGTGAAGGCGACGAGGATGATGAGATCGTTCACCGCTACCTGAACCAGCGTGTATGCCGGGTCGCCGTCGGAGAGGTGGCTCCAGACGAATACCATGGCCGTACAGGGTGCGGCGCCGAGCAGGACGGCGCCCGCGAGGTACTCCCTGCTCAGCTCCGGACCGATCCACGGCCCGAAGACAACGTTGAGAAAGAACCACGCGAAGACGTACATGGTGAAAGGTTTTACGAGCCAGTTGGTTACCGTAGTTACCGTGAGGCCCTTCGGCTGTTTCGTCGCGCGCACAATGCTTGCAAAGTCAACTTTGAGCATCATCGGATAGATCATGAGCCAGATGAGGACCGCCACCGGAATCGAAACCCGGGCGTATTCCATCGTGCTGAGGAAAGCGGGGATGGCCGGAGCGAACCTGCCGATGAGCACGCCAATTACGATGCACGTAATCACCCAGAGGGACAGGTACTTCTCGAAGAATCCGATCGATCGAGTGCCGGCCTCCGCCTGGGGTGTTGATTCGGTAGCCATGGTGCCTCCTGCGGTATATGACTAAATGACTAAGTGCTCATGTAATATAGCGCACGAGCCGAATAGCGTCTACCCGTGCGCGGTTCACAGGGAAGATATCATGGGGGAGGAGGCAAGAGACCGTAGCGTGCCTTGAGCTCGAGGACCCGGCGTGTTGCGGCCTCGACGTCGTCGCGCGGGATCTTTCGCTGCCGCACGAGCTCCACCGTTGCTTCAACGAGCTCGTCGACATCGTATCGGGCATGCACGAGGATAATATCGACACCGGCCTTCATGGAAAGCTCGACGGCCTCGACGACATCGTAGTTGCGGGAGATGGCTCCCATTGCCACGCCGTCGGAAATAACCACCCCGTCGAATCCGAGTTCTTCGCGGAGAATGCCGGTGATAATCCGCTGCGACAGTGTCGCCGGATACCGGGGATCCACGGCGGGCAGCAGCAGATGCGCCGTCATCATGGCAGGGGCGCCTGAGTCGACTGCAGCACGGAATGGCGGGAGGTGGCGATCGTAGAGCTCCTCCCGGGACAGGAGAACTACCGGCAACTCCCCGTGGGAATCAACGGCCGTACTTCCGTGGCCCGGAAAGTGTTTCGGCACCGCGATAACACCGGCCCGCTCGGCTCCGGCGAGGTAGGCGCGACCGAGGGTGCCGACGAGCTCCGGTGTGTCGGAGAAGGCACGATCCCCGATAATGCTCTCATCGCCGTGCTCGTACACGTCGAGAACAGGGGCGAAGTTCGCGTTTATGCCTACCGAGGCGAGCTCCCGATTTATCACGTAGGAGGAAGCTTCCACATAATCGGGGTCATCGTGTTGTGTCCAGGAGCGTGCGGGCGGAAACTGCGGCATGTCGGGGAGCCGCAGGGCCGCCACGCGGCCTCCCTCCTGGTCGGCCGCCAGCAACAGACCTACCGGCGGAGCGGACGAGAGGGCTGCGCGCTGGAGGGCCGTTGTGAGGGCAGTTACCTGAGCCCGGTCGACGACATTGCGTGGATAGACTATGAATCCGCCCACCGCGCCCTCGCGTGCCAGATGCAGCTCTTTCTCGGTCGGTGCCGGCCCCGCGAGCCAGGTGACGAAACGCTGGCCCACGAGTTGCTCGAGACTCATCTCCTCGAGCGTCTTATCCACGAGTCTCTCGCGCGTGCGTCTGCGCGGAATCTCTGCAAGCGGGAGTTGCTGCTCTTCGTACTGCGCGACCGGCGTACGTCCTCCATTATCCACGGAGGTACAAGAGGCGAGAAGGGATAGTGCAAGGAGAATTCCCGTCGTCGGATGTAGTCGGACGGACACGACTATCGATACTATGACCAATTCGAGGTTTTGTCACGGCCGCATCGATGCGCGATGATGCAAGGAGAGACCCTATGACCGAAGAACAACGCGGAGAGCTCGAGGAGCTGATCCGAAGCAAGATCGAAGACATCGCCGCCTCCATGCCCTACCTCCAGGAGGAGACGAAGGCGATCGCGCCGAGTGTCAGCCTCGGACGGCTCACTCGAATGGAGGCGCTCAACGACAAAGGTGTGAACGAGCACGTGCTCGAACAGAATCGCCGCCAGCTCCAGCGACTTGCCAACGCCCTCAAGCGCGTGGATACCAATGAGTATGGGCACTGCGTCCGTTGCGGCGGAGAGATACCCATTGAGCGGTTGCGCGTGGTGCCGGAGGCAGTCGTGTGCGTTCCCTGCGCCGAGAACAAGCGCGAGTAGCCGCCCTTGCGAGCGCCGCGCAGAGCTATCGCAGAGTCATCGTCCCGCCTGCGCGACGTCGACTTGTCCCGAACAGCTGCCTCTACACGTACCAAACGGATGTGTGCTACAATCCGCGGACAGTATGAGTGAGCTGCAGGAAATCGTCGACGCACTGAGGTCCGACGAAGACTTCATGAGATGCGTCACACGGTGGGAGCGAGTTCCACCACGGGAGGGGAGCTACGACGACCTGCCGGCCGATCTTCATCCGATTCTCAAAGAAACGCTTGCCTCGCGGGGCGTGGAGCGCCTCTACAGCCATCAGGCGGAGTCATACCGCACTGTCCGCGGCGGCAAGAATGCGGTAGTCGTCACACCGACGGCATCGGGGAAGACCCTCTGTTACAACCTCCCGGTTCTCCAGACCATCCTCGAACAGCCCGAAGCCAGGGCGCTCTACCTCTTCCCGACGAAAGCGCTCTCCCAGGACCAGCAGTCCGAGCTCAACGATTCCATCCTCTACGGTGATCTGCCCGTGAAGGTGGCAACTTACGACGGCGACACGCCGGCCTCGGTGCGCGCCTCCGCGCGTACCACGGGGCAGGTCATCATCTCGAACCCCGACATGCTGCACTCGGGCGTGCTGCCCAACCATCCCAAGTGGATCACCTTCCTGAAGAACCTCAAGTTCGTGGTCGTCGATGAGCTTCACAGCTACCGCGGGGTGTTCGGCTCTCACGTGACCAATGTCATCCGGCGTCTGAAACGTATTGCCCGCTTCTACGGCACGGATCCGGTGTTCATCTGCTCTTCGGCCACCATAGGAAACCCCGCCGAGCTTGCCGAGCAGATCCTCGGCGATGAGGTCTCACTCATTGACCGAAACGGCGCACCCTCGGGAGAGAAGCACCTCGTACTCTACAACCCGCCCATGGTGGACCAGGTACAGGGCATTCGCCGGGGTGTGGTAAACGAGGCGCAGAAGATCGCGCTGCGTCTGCTGCGCGCCAATGTAAAGACGATCGTCTTCGCGAAGTCCCGCGTTCGCACGGAGCTCATCGCGTCATACATCAACAAGAGTCTCGAGAACGTCTACACCGACAACGAGCGCATTCGGGTGGAGGCCTATCGTGGCGGCTATCTGCCGAGCGAGCGCCGCGCGGTCGAGAAGGGGCTGCGTGACGGGAGCATACAAGGGGTTGTTTCGACCAATGCGCTGGAGCTCGGTATCGATATCGGTGGGCTCGATGCGGCCGTACTCGGCGGCTTTCCCGGTTCCATTTCGAGCTCCTGGCAACAGGCGGGTCGCGCCGGGCGCAAGAGCAGCGTTTCTCTCGCCGTGCTGGTTTCCTCTTCGGCCCCGCTCGATCAATACATGGTGACCCACGGCGACTACTTCTTTGGCCGCAGCCCCGAATCCGCCTTCGTTGACCCCGACAACATGTACATCCTCCTCGATCACCTGAAGTGTGCCGTATTCGAGCTTCCCTTCTCCGACGGCGAGGCCTACGCTGACGGCCCCGTGGAGGAATATCTTGCCTACCTCGAGGAGCAGGGAACGGTCCGGCGTACCGGCAACAAATACTACTGGGCAGATCGTGCCTACCCCGCAGAGGGGATCTCCCTGCGCAGTGCCACATCCGACAACGTCGTCATAGTCGACACGACCCACGGCCGTGATGCCGTCATCGGGGAGATGGACCGCCCGTCGGCCAAAGAGATGCTCTTCGACAACGCCATCTACATCCACCGCGGCGATCAGTTCGTCGTGAAGCAGCTCGACCTTCCGAACCGCCGCGCCTACGTTGAGCGAACCTCGGTGAATTACTTCACCGACGCCCTCGTCAAGCGCGACATCAAGGTACTCGAGGAGGACTATCGCCGGGAAGCGGCCGGAGCACAGGCAGTGATCGGCGATGTGCTCGTTCGCACGCAGGTGGCCAAGTTCAAGAAGATCCGCTACCACAGTCACGAGAACGTCGGCTACGGCGACATATCCCTTCCGGAGGAGGAGATGCACACCCGAAGCGTCGCCCTCGTGTTCGGCGAGGATACGGCCGCAGGTAGCTCTCTGGCGGCGCTGCCTCCCGAGAGTCACGCCGGCACGATCGCCCGACTCGGCACGGTGATCAAGAACGTCGCCCCGGTTTTTCTTCTCTGCGAGCCCCGCGACATCGGCATCGCCGAGCGCATCCGCGACCCCCACTTCGGCGCGCCCTGCCTCTACGTCTACGACTCCTACCCCGGCGGAAGCGGTCTCGCCGAGGCCTTTGTGCGAGGAGGGCTGTCCCTCCTGTGTGGGACCTCGCGACGCGCGGGAAGAGGCGGACCGCAATCCCAAGCAGGCGGTTCTTGATTTCCTCGGAGGATGGCGCACGGCATGGGTGCAGAACTCTACGAGCGGCTGAAGCATCTCAAGCGGACGACGGGGGCAAGCCCGCGCGCAGGGCGGGAAGATGGTCTCGGGGCGGGCGGTGCCGGTGAACGCCCGGGCCGGGCACCCCGGGCGGGTGCCGCCGATCCCATGCAGCTCGAGCCCCCGGCCGGATGGGAGCGCATTTCAGCCGGCGTGTGGCGGCGAGTCGTGCATCGGCCAAGCGATGACGCGGCGTACCTGTACGGGTTGCTCGCCGGCGAGCCGCGCGCCCGTGCGCTCGCGCTCGCCGGGGCGCCGGGGACGTCGGCCGCACCCGATGCGTTCGGGGTGTGCGCGCTGGTGCCGCCGGGGTTCGGGCCAGACCGCCTGGTGTTTTTCGACGCGGAGACCACCGGCTTGTCCTCGGGCGCCGGCACGAGCGTCTTTCTCGTGGGCTTCGCACGAATCGGGTCGGAGGGGATCACCACCGAGCAGCTCTTTATGGCGGACTATCCGGCCGAGGCGGAGTTTCTGCGGGGCGTAGCGGAGCACATCGGGGTAGATGACCTTGCGATTTCTTACAACGGCAAGGGATTCGACGCCCATGTGCTCGGCACCCGTTTCCTGCTCAATGGGGTCCGGTTCCCGATTGGCGCACAGCTCGACCTTCTCTACACAACCCGCCGGCTCTGGCGGAAATCCCTCGGGCAGTGCTCGCTCGGCATGGTGGAGGAAGGCGTGCTCGGGATACGGCGCGACCGTGATCTGCCGAGCGCTGAGGTTCCCGAGCGCTACTTCGGCTTTCTGCGTTCCGGTGATCCGACGGGCCTCGAAGACGCGTTTGCCCATCACCTCCAGGACGTCGAGAGCCTCGTGGCTCTCCTTGCGCGCATGGAGCGGGTGTTTGCCGACCCGGCCGGCGAAACCCCGACTGCTGCGGTCGACCGGTTCCAACTCGGCCGGATGCTCCTGCAGTTGGATCGCCCCGAGGCCGAGCATATTCTTTGGCGCGTGGTGCGGGAGGAGGCGTCGGCGCAGGACGCGATGCGAGCCGCCCATCTGCTCGCGCGGTACTACCGCGGGAACGGGCGGACAGAGGCAATTGGTGAGCTGTGGCGGGAGCTCATGGCACGCCACGCGAGCGTTGCCGCCGGTATAGAGCTTGCCAAGTACCTGGAGCACCGGGAACGGGCCTTCGTCGAAGCCGAGAACCTCATCAAGGAGTTGCTCTCCTGGCCGCACGGAGGGCTCTACCGGGGAGATCTCGAGAAACGACTCGAGCGTGTTCGCCGGCGTCGCGTACGTCAGTTCGGCATCGACGCCTCGCCGGCCGACCGCTCGACCGCGTCGCGGTAAACTTCTTCGTATTCAACGGCCGCCGACTCCCACGTGAACCGCTGCTTCATGCCGCGAAGGCGCGCAGCCGTGATGCGCTCCGGCGCCGACTCGAAGTCATCAAGGGCCGAGCTCACCGTATCAAAGATGTCGCGGGGGGAGCTTCGCGGTATGAGGTAACCCGTCCCGCGTTCCTCGTCCTCGCGTATGTCCACCACCGTGTCAACGAGGCCGCCCGTGCGGGTGACGATCGGTACGGTGCCGTAGCGAAGGGAATACATCTGATTGAGGCCGCAGGGCTCATACCGCGAGGGCATGAGGAAGAAATCGCTCGCCGCCTCGATGAGATGCGCGAGCTGGTTGTCGAAGCCGGTGACGACTGCGAGGTTCGAGAAGCCGCCGGCGAGCTCTCGCAGTACGCGCTCGCGTGCCGCGGGGCCGGAGCCGAGCATAACGAGCTGGACCCGTCGCCTGGTCAGAAGCCGAACAAGGGTGGGGTTATGCTGTGAGAGGAGCTCCGCGAAGCCCTTCTGTTCGACCATCCGGGTGATCATACCGACGAGGGGAACCTCGTCGTCCTGCGGAAGACCGACGTACCAGCGAAGCACGCGTCGCAGCAGGGCCTTCTGCCGCAGGTCGTTCTCGTCGTAGTTGAGGGGAATGAGCGGATCGGTGGCTGGATTCCAGGTATCGTAGTCTATTCCGTTGAGGATGCCTCTCACGGGGGATGTGCGCTGCCTCAGGACCGGCTCGAGGCCGAGGCCGTATTCGGGCTGATCTATCTCCATCGCGTAGGTCGGCGAGACAGTCGTCAGCGCGGTGGCCGACGAAAGCGCCGAGCGGAGAAAGCTGATGTGTCGCCCGTCCATGAGCCCACTGGTCAAGACCGTCCCGGGTGCGATGCCGAGGTGCGAGACCTCACTGAAGGGGAAGGTGCCCTGATAGCCCAGATTGTGGATAGTGAAGACGGTGGCGCTACCGGGAAACCAGTCCCGGTAGAGAGGGTCCTGCAGGTAGACCGGTATCAGGCCGGTCGGCCAGTCATGACCGTGGAAGACGTCCGGTCTCCAGCCGAGCGCCCTGCAGAGCTCGAGGGCCGCCCGGGACAGCAACGAGAAGCGCTTCACATTGTCCTCGAATGGGTTCCCGTCGGCGGTGGTGTAGATGCCGTCCCGGCCGTAGGCCGCCTCGTAGTCGAGCAGGTAGACAGTGGCCCCCGGGCCGGGACCGGCGACACGCGTCTCATACACCGGGATGCTACCCTCGGGATCGAGGTGAATCTCTAGGGGAAGCCGGTGCAGGTCCTCCCGATCGATGAAGTAATAGCGAGGCAGGACGACTCGCACGTCGTGTCCCCGCCCGGCGAGGGCCGTCGATAAATCGGCGACCGCATCGGCAAGGCCGCCTGCCTTGGCGAGGGGGAAGAGCTCGCTCGTGACCATCAGGATGCGACGTTTCATGAGTGGTAGTAGCTTATCGCAAATTCGTTCCTGTGTTCGAACCCGAGCCGCTCGTACATGGCTCGCGCCGCCTTGTTGTGCTGTTTCACGAAGAGTGTTGCATTCTTACCCTGAGCCCGGATGTCGGCGAGGAGGCAGCGCATCAGCTCTCCCGCGATGCCCTTGTTGCGCTCCCGTGGCACGGTGTACACGCCCCCGATCTGATCGTAGGTGAGTCCGCGGGCGTTCGTACTGGCCTTTGCAATCGGGACACCTTCACGCTCGGCGATATAGGTCAGGTGATGCTCGAGAGCGGAACGCATGTTGTGGTAGACGACACTTGAGTTTACATCGCGTCCGTCCACGATCACCTCCTCCTCTTCGTAGGCCGCCTGCAGGGGAAGGAGCGATTTCAGGTCCCGGATTCCCGCCCGCCGAAAGCTGATGTCGGCTAAGGCCGGGTGTGGTCGGGCTGCCGGGGCGCCGACCAGACTCATAATGAAGTAGTTAACCTGGGTATCGGGAGGGTGGGCGAACACGGCCTCCAGGCGCTCCACGTCTCGCCGCCGCCCCATGACGGTGCGCGAGCGGAAGAAGTTCTTTTTCAGGCGGCGCGAGAGCTCCCGAAGCTGCGGCTCTCTCTCGGCCTCGGGGGTATCGAGGACCGGGAACACGAACCCGAAAGCTGTCTGAAGCACGAGACCGGCAATTCCCGATCCGTCACCGAAACGGTGGGCGCGGGAGTCCGTCGAGAGATAGAAGACCCGCTTTTTCAGCTTCGACGGGAAGACGGGTACGCCGTTGTCGAGAAGATGGGCGGTGAATGCGACGCAACTGTGCTCGCGTCGCTTGAGAAACTCAAGAATCCCGCTGAGATCGCCGGGCCCGGCAAGCGTCCACGACACGTGTTACTCCATGTCGATCGGGAGGAGTCCCTCCCCGGTTATTTCCCCCCGGAGGACCGCGTAGGCGGCCTCGAGGGACGCCGTACCCCAGCCGTACACGGCAACCGCATTTGCTACCCATGGCGTCTCCCGCAGGTAGACCGGGGTCAGGATGCTCACGACGGCGAGTCGTGCCTCCATCCCCTCCGTTCGGCGCAGTACCGAAAGTGTGGCGGGATCCGAGAGGCAGTAGAGAACTGTATCGTAGCGGCGGGCAAGCCGGGAAAAGGTGTCGGCGGCGTCAGCTGGAGGGGTGTAGAAGGTGCCACCGCGAATCCGGTAGACGTCGGCCTCGGGATAAAGCCGGCGACCGATGGAGAGAAAGTCCCGGTCTTTCCCCGCAAGGAGAACGCGTTCTCCGCGGCCGAGCTCGAGGGGCAACTCGCGACCGCGGACGACGGTGGCGCTGCGAAATGCCTGGTCACGGAAGAAGGCCACGCCGTCCGGGTCCGGAATGTGCTCGCTGATCCGGTCGGGATCGGGAATAAGCGGCACACGGTCGTCAGGAGCCAGATATCGCATCTTGACGGTCAGTATCCGTTCCACCGAGCGATCGAGCTGACGGCGAAATTCTTCATCGGCGCGGTATTCCCGGAGGATCGTTCGCCATATCTCTCCGTCGGGTGAGGGTGTCTGCGAGAGAAGAATCATGTCGCTGCCGGCCTTGAGCGCCTGCAGACAGAGCTCGGCGAAGCTCAGGTTTTCGGCGGCTGCGTACTGCGTTGCACCCCCCATGTAGAGATCGTCGGTAACGACGATTCCATCGAACCCGAGGCGTTCCCGGAGAATTCCCTGCTTGAAATGGGACGACACGGAGGCCGGAACATTGTCCCCGGTTATGCCGGGGAAGCTCAGATGACCGCTGAGAACGGCCGGGAGGCCCTCGCGGATGAGCATGCGATACGGGACAAGGTCATATTCCCATAGCTCCTCGTTCGAAGTGGAAAGAACGGGGAGGATACCGTGGGAGTCTCCCGCTGCATTTCCGTGTCCGGGAAAGTGCTTGGCAGTGGCAATGACGCCGGCATCCTCCAGCCCGCGCATGTAGGCGCCGCCCAGCACACCGGCCTGCACCGGGTCGGACCCGAACGCACGCGGCCCGATGACGTGTGCCTGCGGATTACGGTACACGTCGACGGTGGGAGCGAAGTTCATATTGATACCGAGGGCCCTTATCTCCCGGCCGATGTAGTACGCCGACTTGTAGGCGTCGTAGGGCAAATTGCTCGCCCCAATGGCCATATTCCCGGGCGTCACGGCGGTAGCGCCTCGAACGTGTCGCACCCAGCCGCCCTCCTGGTCGGTCGCGGTCAGCAGGGGAATGGAGTTGGGCGTTGCGAGAGCCTCACCCTGCAGGGTGCCGATAGTGCGCGCCAGCTGGGCCAGGTTGTCGGCGTTCCAGCCGAAGACCTTCACGCCGCCGATGTTGCGACGGCGGATCCACTCCAACAATTCCGGGGTAGGATCGCGCGAGGGCCAGCCAACGAGGAAGACCTGAGCAACGATCTCCTCCTCAGTCATTCGCGAGAGCAGCTGCCGGGCCGGGTTTCGGGTGGGCTCGAGGTTCCAGAACAGGCCCTCGGCGGGCGCTGACTGGGCAGCGGTGGCAACGAGGAGTAGGAAGACGACAGGCAGCAGTAGTCGGCGCAGCATATGCAAAAAAAGAGAGACCGGCGAACGGGGGTGTCCCGGCCGCGTAGTCTCCCATTGTAGAAAAAGGGGGTCGGCTCGTCCAGCTAGACGGCGACGGCCTCCGCCCTCTGGTCGGCAAGTTCATCGATGTACTGCGAGGCGGCGTGGGCGGCAATGGCGCCATCACTGGCCGCAACCACGAGCTGTCGGAACGGCGTGGTACGCACGTCGCCGACGGCGTAGAGACCGGGGATAGAAGTCTCCATTCGCTCGTTGGTGATGATATAGCCGGCTTCGTCTTTCTCCGCGTCCCCGGCGAGCTGAGTCTGGGGGATGGAGCCGATGAAGACGAACACGGCGGCGGTGTCCTCGGTCCATTCTTCTCCCGTATCGGTGCGCTGGAAGGTCACCCCGGATACTTTCTCGATTCCCATCATGGTCGACTCACCGTGGATTCCCTTGATGACGGTGTTGGTGCGCAGCTCGATATTCGGGTTCTTCTCCACGCGCTCGATGAGCGCCTTCTGCGCCCGGAACCTGTCGCGACGGTGTACCAGGACGATGTTATCACTGAGGTTGGAGAGAAACTGCGCCTCATCGAATGCGGCGTCTCCTCCGCCCACAACAATCATTTTCTTCCCGCGGAAAAACGGACCGTCACAGGTGGCACAGTAGGATACACCCTTGCCGCTGAGGCGCTCTTCACCGGGGACGTCGAGGGTGCGGTGTTGTGCACCGGTGGCGAGCACGACCGCCTGAGTGGTAATCTTACCCTCGCCGGTTTGCACCCGAAACACAGAATCTTCCTTCTCGATGTTCTGAACCCCTGAAACTAAGAACTCCGCGCCGAAGCGTTTCGCCTGTTCCTCGAACCTGTTTGTGAACTCCATGCCACCGATTGGGTCGGGGAAGCCGGGGTAGTTCTCGAGGCCTTCTATCAGCAGACACTGTCCGCCGTTGGCGGTCTGCTCCACAACCAGTGTTCGGAGATTTGCCCGCGCCCCATACTGGGCAGCGGTTAGGCCGGCGGCGCCGCCCCCGACAATGAGCAGATCGTAGCTCGAATTCATAGTATTCATCTCCTTGAGTGAATTGCGTCAGAAGCTTAGCTCTTCTCTTTTGCTACTATATAAAGAAAACTTTATACAGAGTCAAGGAGATGGAGCGAAGCCGGCGGCCGGCGCGCGCCGGCAGGGCGGGGACGAACCAGCCGCGTTGACACCGATTCGCCCACGGTAAACCCGCGCCGTTTTTCGCCGATGATAATAAAGAAGACGGGCAGCCCCGAACGGAGGTGGATATGACCACGACAGCTGAGCTTGATAATCTAAAATATCTCCTTAACCGAGAAGTCGAGCTCCTCGAAAGCTTCGCTCGCCAAGAGCAAGAGCTCCAGAACGCAATTGTGGACCGTGAGTGGGAGCGGCTGGAGGGCATTGTGAACGAGATGAGTGACGCCTCACAGTCCGTTCTTTCAGTCGAGCAGGAACGCCACGACTCCTACACGCGAGTCCGCCGCGAGGTTGGCTGTCCCTCGGATGTCGGGTTCTACGACTTTGTCGCGCACCTTGATCTCGGCAATCGTATGGAGGTATCGGAGCTGTACCGGCGCCTCAAGGTTGCGGTGATGCGGGTGCAGGCACTGACCGGCGGTATCGGAAGCTACATCACCTCGGCAACGTCGGCAATTCGTGACGTTCTCGATGAGCTCTATCCCGAGCGAAAGGGACGCATATACTCGCGCGCCGGTCACCACTCCGCTCCTGACGACCGTGCAATGGTGGTGGACCACCACCTCTAAACGGAGGCAAAACACATGCAGTCGACATTCTCCGGCATCGAAATCGGGAAGCGCAGCCTCATCACCCACAACCTCGGTCTTTCCGTGGTCGGGCACAACCTGTCAAACGCCTCGAAGGAGGGGTACAGCCGCCAGCGCATCGAGCTCGAGGCGGCGGAGCCGATCTATCGGCCCCAGCTCAACCGTTCGGAAACCGCGGGGCAGATCGGTCAGGGCGTGCAGGCCTCCACGATCGAACGGATTCGCGACGGGCTTCTCGAGGGCCGGATCATCGGCCAGGCAAACGGCGAGGGGTACTGGCAGGCCCGCGATAAGTACATCCTGATGGCCGAGCAGATCTACAATGAGCCGACCGACTCCTCGGTGCGCACGCTCATGGACCGGTTCTGGGACGGCTGGCAGGAGCTCTCGGTGCATCCCTCCGAGATGGCCTCCCGGCAGGCGGTGCTCCAACGTGGTGAAGCGGTTGTCGAGGGGATACAGCTGCGGTACCAGAACCTC
>JAAAOH010000165.1 GCA_009908925.1 Spirochaetota bacterium
CAGGAGCACCCCGTCGAAGAGGTCGAAATCGCCGAGCGGGAGGGAGATGCTGTTCTCGAACCGCGGGTCGAGGAGGTCCTCCCAGGACCGCGGTCGGGGACGGTCGCCGAGCTCGTTGGAATTCACCAGGAATATGGCCGGCACCACGCCGATGACGCTGTAGTGCCCTTCGGGGTCACGAAGGCCCGTCGACTCGGCGAAGGCGTTGAGCCGCTCGAAACCGCGTCGGTCCGCGAACGCTCCCTGCGCCTTCAGACCGAGAATCGTCGGGTGAGTGAAGAAGAGCTTGTATCCCGCGGAAAGAAACACGTCGGGAAGGTCGTCCACGCCGGCTCCCGGCGTGACGTGCTCCTCGATCCACTCCGTCCCGGTATAGGCGGCCTGCAGCTCGTAGGAGACCTCGCGACCCGTCTCGGCGGTGAAGCTCTCGGCGAAGCTCGAGAGCTGCTCCATGATGGGCACCCGCACGGGACACGGCACGAGGCCGACGGTCCACAATCCGTGACGGGCCGCCGTCGGGGAATCCGTCGCGGCGGAGGCCGCGGTCCCGAATGCCCCGGCGGCCCCGGCCGCCGCGGCTGCGTGCGACCCGGCCGTGTGCGACCCGGCGCCGAGTGTGGCGTCGACACCGGAGCGCTTCGCCTCGATCACCTCGGAGAGGCGGCGCATCAGAGCCTCCGAGTCAATTCCCTTCACCCGCGCGGCCGTCGCGAGGGTAATGCTCGAGCCGAATCGGCGCCGGGCATCGTGGTCATTCATGCGGGGGAATCCCGCCTCGATCAGGGTATCTATTGTTTCGGGGAACCTCTCGGTTATGTCGTAGATGGTATCCCCGAGCTGAACTGATGGGCTCATGGTTTGCTCCTGTCAAGTTGTGCGTGATATCGTAGGTGAACCGTACCAACACGTTGCGGAGGCCGTCCTTGACCCAGGTCAATTACCGAGGGAATTGTCGATGAATTTTGATGATATCGTGGCGGGCACCGATCTTCTCGGCGGGCTTTCCCCGCGCTCGCTCCGAAAGATAACCGAAACACAGCGCATCCGGTCCCTGCCGAAGGGCGGAATGCTGTTCCTCGAAGGGGACGAC
This sequence comes from Spirochaetota bacterium, assembly GCA_009908925.1. Lineage (GTDB taxonomy): Bacteria > Spirochaetota > Spirochaetia > DSM-27196 > PWMO01 > JAAAOH01. The sequence goes on from JAAAOH010000165.1 coordinate 1,091, forward strand.
GGGCCGGCGATCTACGTCCTCGCCACCGGAAGCATCCGGTTGTTTCGCTCCGATGAAGACGGACGTGAGGCAATCGTGCACCTCGTGCGCCCGGGCGAGGTGTTTGCAGAGGCCGTGCTCTTCGACACCGGGCGTTACCCGGTTTCCGCTCAGGCTCGCGAAGACTCGCAGGTGGTGGAGATCGCCACAGCGCGCGTACACCGGTTGCTCGAGGACCCGACATTCCGCTCGGACTTCTTCTCCACGATCATGCGGAAGCTGCGGTTTCTCGCACAGCAGGTCTACGTACTCTCGAGCTGCGACGTCCGCGAGCGCCTCTTACGCTTCCTTATCGGCCGCTTCGGCAAGAAGAATCGCTACCGCGCCGACCTCTCCAAGAGGGAAGTCGCCGAGGCAATCGCAACGACACCTGAAACTCTTTCCCGCGTGCTCGCGCGCATGGAGGAGAACGGCGAACTGCGATGGGAGAGAACGGAGATCACCGTTGCCGACGCTACCTGGGAGGATCTGGCCGAAGAGTAGCCCCGAAGAGTAGTCGATCGGGGGATGCCGTTAGTATTCTATGCGGGCGGCGTGATCTAATTCGGATCGATTCTTAATAAAAGGAAGAGCAATGAGCACACAGGACATCAGCCCGGAGCTCTGTAAGGAGCTCATCAAGGCGCAGAGGACCGAAATCACAGAATACCACATCTACACGCGGCTCTCTCGGGTGATCAGGGACAAGAGAAACAGCGAGGTGCTCGCGCGCATCGGCCGCGAGGAGGGAAACCACGTGGAGTTCTGGTCGCACTACACCGGCATAACCGCGAAGCCCATCCGCTGGAAGCTCATCGTCTACTACTTCCTGGCCCGGGTGCTCGGGATCACCTTCGGCATCAAGATGATGGAGAACGGCGAGGAGGCGGCGCAGGTCAACTACGCGAAGATCATCGAGGCGATCCCCGAGGGACAGGAGGTCTACAACGAGGAAGAGGAGCACGAGCACGACCTCATCAAGATGATCGAGGAAGAGCGGCTCTCCTATATGGGGTCCGTGGTTCTCGGGCTGAACGATGCCCTCGTCGAGCTTACCGGTGCGCTCGCCGGCCTCACGCTTGCGCTTCAGAACACCGCACTCATCGCGGTCGCCGGCCTCATCACCGGGATCGCGGCGAGCATGTCGATGGCGGCATCCGAGTATCTCTCGCAGAAATCCGAAGGGCAGGGTTCGAAGGCAGTCAAGTCGGCGATCTACACGGGCATCGCCTACATCTTCACTGTGATGCTTCTCATCATGCCCTACCTCCTGTTGGCTAATGTCTTCGTGGCGCTCGTCGTCACCCTCACGCTCGCGGCGGCCATCATCGCCGGCTTCAATTTCTACATCTCGGTGGCGCAGGACCTGAAGTTCGCAAGCCGCTTCTGGGAGATGACCATCCTGAGCTTCAGCATCGCCGCGCTAAGCTTCGGTATCGGCTACATCATCCGGGCCATTTTC
>JAAAOH010000036.1 GCA_009908925.1 Spirochaetota bacterium
CGGACTCCTCGGTGTCGGCATCGAGTGTGAGCCTCACCACGCTGCTCGCGGTGGTCACGGTGCCGGCGCTCGTGGTTGTGCTCGGACTCTGAGGGCGAACGGCGCCGGTGGGTGTGGCGGCCGCAGCCCTTCAAATACCCGTGACGGTCCTGCTGAACACCGGCCGGCCCCCGCCGTCCCCGCCCGAGGTATCGAGGGCACGGTCCCTCAGCTCCCGCTCCTCCTCGTCCGACAGGGGAAAGAAGGCGTCGGCCGCGTCGCAGGCCCACCACAGCAGCTCCTCGTGCCCCGGACTGACAGCCGCGGTAACCGGGCGGGAGAGGGTGAAGCGCAGGGCAAGCTCCGCCTCCGCGTAGGTCGACAGCGGCCTGTACCAGGCCTTGGGGTATTCGACGGGCTCGCCATCGAGGCGCCGACGGTCGGCAAGGGCTTTCAGCGCGAGGATCGCGGTCTCGCGGCTTCGCGCCCGGTCGATGAGGCGCGGGCCGACGCCACCGGCGTGCCAGGCCCGCCAGTTGATGGGAAACAGAACCGAGTCGAAGGAGACGGCATCGAGCAGGCGAAGGGCCGCGGACTCGTTGTGGGCGGAGAATCCGAGGAAACGAACGTCACCGGCTTCCCGCAGACGCGTGAGGACCTCCATGGCTCCGCCCGGCGCGAGAAGGCGGTCGACGTCTTCCTCGCTCTCTATAGCGTGGAGCTGGTAGAGATCGATGTGCCGGGTCTGCAGACGCCGTCGAGAGCGATGGAACTCGCGTTCGGCGCCATCGGCGTCGCGCACGTTCGTCTTGCAGGCCAGAAACACCCGTTCCCGGTACGGCGCGAGCGCCGGTCCGAGGCGCTCCTCCGCGTTGCCGTAACTCGGTGCAACGTCGAAATAGTTGATGCCCCTGTCGACGGCCTGAGCCACGATGCGCTCTGCGTCGGCGGGCGTCTCGTCCATGACGCATATGCCGCCGAAACCGACAATGGAGAGGAATACATCGTGTACACCATACCTCCGTGTAATCATGACACGCTCCTCGGGTATACCATACACCCGATACTCTCTCAGCGTAAGTGCACCGGCGTACGTGCCACGTGCTTGACCGGGAGGATGAGCATGAATACGGTATCGGTATAGAGACGAATACTCAGGGAGTACATCATGAAACCCATAGCACTCGGATACGACCCTAACGCCTCCACCCTGATGGATGCCGTGAAGGCAGAGCTCGACGAGCTCGGCTACGAATACGTCGACTACGGCAGCGACGATCCCATATACGCCAATGTGGCGATCGAGGTGGCGGAGGCCGTTGCTGCCGGGAAGCATGAGCGGGGCATCCTTATGTGTGGTACGGGCATCGGCGTAAGCATTGCCGCCAACAAAGTGCTGGGCGCCTATGCCGCCCTCGTTGAAAACGCCTACTCCGCCGAGCGCGCCGCGAAAAGCAACAACGCGAACATCATCACCATGGGCGCACAGGTCATGGGCGACAAGCTGGCGCGCACCCTCACACGAACCTGGATGGAATCCGCGTACACCCCGGGAGGTCGCTCGGAGCCGAAGGTTCAGCGTATTTACGAATACGAGAAGGAACACACGCCGGCGTAGGCCGTCGCGCCGCAGGCAGCCGCGGGTCGAGGGGCGCCCGCGCGGCACAGCCGAGGGGCGCCGGTTCCCATCATCCCGCCAGGAACATCCCGGTTCCATACGTGACCAGCAGCCACACACTCCCGAAGGCGTACATGAACCGCTGGACGGCACCCATGTTTCTGCGCGTGCGTCCGAACCACAGGGCCGCCACAAAGTACACGGCCAGCGAGGCAACGTGGAAGAGCCGCCCTTCGGGAGCCTGGTAGACCATCGCATGCACCGCGATCCCGAGACCGAAGGCGCCGCCGGAGATTTTCGCCGATAATGCGTGCAGGTGCGCCTCGCGCCTGGAGAAGCGCAGTCCTCTGAGAAACGGCATTGAGCAATATATGCCCGTCGGCAGCAACGCCACTCCGTACACGAGATGCGGGATGTCGCGATACAGCGGCGCCGAGGATCTCATCATGATCCCCAGCAGCGCCGCTGAGAACATCACTCCATAGATGAGAAAACCCGCCTGCATGAGACGCTTTCGCTCGTAGCCCTGCGACGCGAGCTGACTGATCGTGTGCCGCCGCGGCGAGTAATCCGGCGGTGCGAGATACTGCGCGACGAGAAGCAGAGCCGCAAAATACGCGAGCGCGAAGAGAATGATCGGGTTCATGTGATGGTCGACTCCGGTGCAATTATTGTGGCACACCGGCGGCCGTCGCGGCAATCACTGCCCGGCGCATAGCATGCCAAACACTAGTATGCTATCGAATTAGCCACAGTGCGGAATCCAGTAGTTAGACTACGAATGCCGCAAAGAACTCACACGCACTTAAGCGGAGCCACTGTATATGATAAGTTATGCTAATGTAGAGATTTATTCTTTCGCTATCGACACCCTTTCAAGAATCCCGAAAGTTCTTCAAAAACCTACAGAGACACTAATAGTTGAATACGATATATCTTACTTGACTCTACGTCGCCAATCGGGTAGCTTTCG
>JAAAOH010000321.1 GCA_009908925.1 Spirochaetota bacterium
AAACTGAAAGGATTTCATACTCCTGACTCTGTTGCGCACCGGCATCCTGAACGATGCCCGCACAACTGAAGAAGGCAATCAGGAAGACTGACAGAACCGTTTTGACAGGAGTATACACTCTCGGGCTCTCCGTTTAACGCTATATCAGCAATAGCGTTATACATTAAGCATACGTAGGATAATCTTGAGGGGTCAAATAATGCGCCGTGGCGCTCGCCCGCGCCAACGGCGATACCCGGCGAACAGTATCAGAATGATCGGCAAAATCGACCCGAAGCTGCGACCCTCTCCGAGGCACGCGCTCCGGCGCCCTTCCGAGCTTGCCCGCTTGCATCGTCCTGACGTGAGAATAGCGGCCCGCCTCGGCGTGATCGATATGGACAGTTGGGCGAGAGAGGTGGGCGGCGGGGACGGCTGAGTCGTACTGCTCGCGTGCTATCGGGGAAGCACGGCAACCTCGACACGGTTCCGTCCGCCGTGCTTGGCCCGGTAGAGGGCCTCATCGGCACGGCCGATGACATGGCGCACGTCCCGGGCAGACTCACAGATTGCAACCCCGATGCTCACCGTTATCGATTCCGATATGCTTTCGATCCGACAGGCGGCGCAGGCGCTGCGGACCCGGTCCATGATCCGCGTGGCGACGTCGTGGTTGGTGTCGGGAAGGATCACGACGAACTCCTCCCCACCGTAGCGGGCGATGAGGTCGTCGTGGCGAAGATTCGCCCGGATGGCCTCGGCAAAGGCGCTGAGTACGCTGTCGCCGGCGATGTGTCCGTAGCGATCGTTGACCTGCTTAAAGAGGTCGATGTCCATCATCGCTATTGCGTTGATCGAGTACCGTTCGCTCGAGGTTCGCCAGAGTCTCTCGGCGTCTCGCTCGAAGCCGGTGCGCGTGAGGAACCCGGTCAGGCGGTCGGTTTCGAGCTCCGACACCGTGCGGCGGAAGTGCCGGTTGTTGTGAATCGCAACCGCGAGAATCTCGGCGATGGCGGTGACCGGGTAGAGGTCGGCCCCCTGGAAGAAGCCGGGTGTGCTGTGCCACAGGAAAACCCCACCAAGAAAATCACCATTGCTCCGCAGCGGGATACCCATCCAGGAGCGAAACCTCCCTCCGGTCATCATATCGTCCCTGATGACGGGGTATGCACTGGCGCGAAGCTTCTCGAAGAGCGGATCGATCTCAGCGTCCCCGGTCGACGACACTGGTTCCGGCCGGCTTGTGAGAATCCGGTAGTCGTCCGCTTCAGCGGCGTAGATCTCGCACAGCTCGAAGGAGATGATCCCGGCGAGCGTGTCGACACCGAGCGACAGGCTGCTCGAGAGTTCGAGGTCGGCGGAAACGACCGTCCCCGTTCGGCGGAGCGACTCTGCCAGCTCGTATTTTTCCCGTGTCTTGCGGTACTGCTCCTGCAGAAAGCACTCTGCCTGCTTTCGAGGTCGAACAAGGAGTCCGTCGGACGATTCTCTGGTGACAACACGGCGCATAGTCGTCCGGATCGGGTCGGCAGGTCAAGCTTGCCTGAAGATTTCTCTTTCCGCCGGGCGCCGCAATTCGTACTATTCCTGCATGGCGCAGGAACAGCTGACCAACAGGTCTTTTCGCATATATACGGTCCTGGCGTGCATCTTTGCCGGCGCGGTGGTGGCGGCAAACCTGATGGGGACCAAGGTCATCGACTTCTTTTCGATCGGCGGCTACCAGTTCTCGGGCTCGGTGGGGATCTTTCTCTTTCCTCTCACGTTTCTGGTAACCGACATCGTCGCGGAAGTCTACGGCGGGCGGGCGACACGAGCCATGGTGAGCGGGACATTGATCACTCTCGTGCTGGTCCTTGCCGCCACGGCCCTCGCGACCGTTGTACCACCGGCCGGGCGCTTTGCGGCGCAGAACCAGGCCTACGTATCCGTTTTCAGCGGGTCCGCCAGGATTCTCGTCGCCAGTATCGTGGCGTTTACCATCTCCCAGTACCACGACATCTGGGCGTTCAACCTGTGGAAGTCGGTCACCCGCGGGCGTCACCTCTGGCTTCGCAACAATGCCTCCACGATGGTGAGTCAGCTCATCGATTCGGCGATCTTTCTGCTCATCGCCTTCTGGGGAGTAACCGAGCGGTTTACCCTCGGCTATGTCCTCGGCAGCATGCTGCCCCCCTACTACGTGATAAAGATAATCGCCGCTCTTTTTGACACGCCCCTGGTGTATCTCGGTGTACGCTTCATCCAGCGATACACCACCGGAGAGGGCTCCGAGCACGCAGCGGCCCCCGCGGGATGACCACGCTGCCCGAACGCCGGGTGCCAGGGCTCCGGACGACACCGGGGCCGACGACACCGGGGCCACGGTTCCGTTCATGGCTTCTCTGAGGTATGTTTGAGCTCGTGAGGAGTCGCACGGTGAAGCCCGCACGAACGGTGGAAACGTTTCCCCTGTCCCGGATCGGGACCTTCGACGTCGGCGTCATCGGCGGAAAGAAGCACCAGATCACCGGTCTGCTGGAGGTCGACGTAACCACAGCCCGCGCCCGGCTTCGCGCGATGCGACGGCAGGTTACCGCGGCGTC
>JAAAOH010000280.1 GCA_009908925.1 Spirochaetota bacterium
GCCTGCGACCCGTGCGGGTACGGCGAGCATGTAGAGCATCGACGGAAAGCTTCCGCGGCCGTGAGGAACGTAGAGGCCCGCCGAGGGGATGGGGGTGGCGCGCTCGCCGGCGTAGACACCGGGGCGCACCTCGGTGGTGTGGAGACTGCGGTCGAGCTGGGCCTCGTGCACGCGGAACACGTTGTCCACGGCAAACTCGATGGCCGCTCGCACCTCGTCGGAAATGAGTCCGGCCGCCGCGTCGAGCTCCTCCGGTGAGACGGCGATCGGCCGGTCGCCGAGGTCCACCCCATCGAAGCGGGCGGTATACTCGCGCAGGGCCGCATCGCCTCCGTCCCGCACGGCGTCGGTGATTTCGCGCACGCTTTCGCGTACACTCTCGATATTCTGTTCGGATCGCGCGAGGATTTCCGCGCGCTCCCGTTCCGTCAGTTTGGCCCATTCGTAGAATCGTATATTCATCGAGCCTACAGGCTACCGGCAGCGGGCCCGCCCGTCAACTTGCCTTTTTTGAACCAGTGCTGTAGGGTTTGTGGAAAACGTATCGAGCAAAGGTGGTCCGATGGTCATTAAACCGATGATCCGTAACAACATATGTGTCAACGCGCATCCGAACGGCGCTCGCCTCTACGTGAACAGGCTCGTTGACTACGTACGCTCGCAGAAACGAATCGACGGTCCCGCGAACGTGCTGGTTATCGGTTCATCGGCCGGCTACGGCCTGTCAACGCGTGCCACGGCGGCCTTTGCCGCCGGCGCCAACAGCCTCGGAGTGGCCTTTGAGAAGCCGGCAAGCGCGAAACGGCCGGCAACTCCGGGCTGGTACATGACCGAGGAGCTCGAGCGCCTCGCGCGCGCGGACGGCCTATACGCGGAGTCCCTCATCGGCGACGCCTTCAGCCACGAGACGAAGCAGAACGCCATCGCGAAGATCCGCGAGAACATGGGCACCGTGGATCTCGTCATCTACAGCCTTGCCTCCGGCGTCCGCGTCGACCCCGACACCGGTGAGATGTTTCGCTCCGCCCTCAAGCCCATCAGCGAGACCTACACCTCCTTCAGCCTGGACCCCTTCAAGGAAGAGATCCGTGAAGTGTCGGTGGAGCCTGCCACGCAGGAGGAGATAGACGCCACGGTGAAGGTGATGGGCGGCGAGGACTGGGCGCTATGGATACAGGCCCTTCTCGACGCGGATGTGCTGAGCGAGGGAGCTACGACCCTTGCCTATTCCTACATCGGCAGTGATTTCACCCGGCCCATCTACCGTGACGGAACCATCGGGCAGGCAAAGGAGCACCTCGAAGGCACCGCCGACGAGCTCGGCTCGAAGCTGGCCTCGATTGGAGGGAGCGCGCGGGTCTCGGTCAACAAGGCCGTCGTTACGCGCGCGAGCGCGGTCATCCCCGTGGTGCCCCTCTACATGACCATTCTCTTTCGGGTGATGAAGGAGAAGGGCCTCCACGAGGGGACCATCGAGCAGATGTATCGCCTCTTTGCCGAGCGCCTCTATGCCGGCGGCGAGGTTCCCGCCGATGCGGAAGGCCGTATCCGGCTCGACGACTGGGAGCTTCGCGACGACGTGCAGGCGCAAGTTCGCGCGGGCTGGGACGGCATCAGCGAGGAAAACCTCCGGGAGCTTGCCGACCTCGCGGAATATCGGAGCGAGTTCCTCCATATGCACGGGTTCGGTTTCGACGAAATCGACTACGACGAGGACGTGGACCTCTAGCGGGACGTCTCCGGACGGGCCTCGTCGGCAGCCACTACGATCACCATCTTAATAGGAGCCTTATGTGAACATGGAGGCGTTCGTGCTGGGTACCGGCGGCATGATGCCGTTGCCCGGGCGTCATCTGACATCGGTACTGTTGCGCCGCGAGGGCGAGCTCTTCCTCTTCGACTGCGGCGAGGGCACGCAGGTGTCTCTGCGCGCTCTCAATCTCCGGTGGAAAAAGATTACCGCCATTTTTATTTCTCACACCCATGCCGACCACGTCACCGGGCTGCCCGGTATGCTGATGCTTTCCTCTCAGGTGGACCGTGAAGAGCCGCTCTACATTATCGGCCCGCCGCGCATCCGCGAGTACGTGGAGATGAGCCGCCGGGTGCTCGAGATGTATATCAATTTCGATATAATCGTGCAGGAGATCGAGGATCCGCGTACCGCCGGCGAGGTATTTCCCGGAGCGGGCTTTACGGTACGCTCCTTTCCTCTCTATCATACGCGGGATTGCGTGGGATACAGCCTTACCGAGGAGGATCGGCCGGGAGTGTTTCATCCGGAGACGGCCGTGGAGCTCGGCGTTCCGCGCGGCCCCATGTGGTCGCAGCTGCAACAGGGTAACAGCGTCTCGCTCGATGACGGAACGACTATCGAGCCTTCGCAGGTGATGGGCGAGCGCCGTCGGGGGCGCAAGTTCTCCTACGTCACCGATTCGCTCCGCCACCGTAGTATCGAGCAGGAAGTGAGCGGCTCGGACCTCCTCATATGCGAGGGCATGTTCGAGAAGTCTCTGCGTGAGACCTCCCAGGAGAAGCGCCACATGACGGCGTACGACGCCGGGAAGCTTGCCCGACAGGCAGGTGGCGTGAAGCGAATGGGCCTCATTCACTTCAGCCCGCGATACACGAAGAAGGATCTGAAGCGACTGGAGGACGAGGCGCGTGAGGAGTTTCCCGAAACCTTTCTCACGCGGGATCGGCAGACCATCGAGATTCCGTACGAAGAGTAGGCAGAGCAGACGATGATACGGGTTACCGACGTCACAAAAAGCTACGGGCACGTAGAGGCGGTACGGGGCGTGAGCTTCGAGGTGAATCAGGGGGAGGTCTTCGGGCTCCTCGGACCGAACGGGGCGGGGAAAACGACGATTCTCCGGATACTTACCGGCTACCACTTCCCCACTTCGGGCACGGCAACCGTCAACGGACATGACGTCTATACCGATCCCCTCACCGTGAAGCGCAGTATCGGTTATCTTCCCGAGAGCGCGCCACTGTACACAGAGCTCAACGTGATGGAGTATCTGCAGTTCATCGCCGAGGCCCGCATGATCCCCCCGGCAGAGCGGGACGACCGCATCGACTGGGCGGTTCGCGCGTGCGGGCTCGAAGACATGGTCTACCGCTCCATCGACAACCTCTCCAAGGGCTATCGCCAGCGCACGGGCCTCGCGCAGGCCATCATCCACGACCCGGCCATCCTCATCCTCGACGAGCCGACGACCGGCCTCGACCCGAATCAGATCATCGAGATTCGCCGGCTCGTGCGCGAGCTCGGCTCGGCGAAAACGGTGATCCTCTCCACCCACATTCTGCAGGAGGTGGAGGCTGCCTGTGACCGGGTGCTCATCCTCAACCGCGGCAGAGTGGCCGCGGAGGGTACCACCGCGGAGATCGCCGCGGGCATGAAGGGAGAGGACGTCTTCCTCTTCACGGTCAAGGGGGCCGGGGAGCAGCCGGTTCGCTCGGCACTCGGCAACCTGCGTGAGCTGCGGCGCATAGAACATATCGAAACAACCGGCGTCGGACCGGCCGCACGCACCGACGTGCAGGTGACCCTCGGCGGGCGCCCTGAGGAGGGGGGGCCGGGGGGCGGCATGTCCGGGGCGCCGGGCGAGGCGCCGGATGGCGGTGAGCTCATTTTCGACTGGGCCGTCTCCGAAGGCTTCAAACTGGTCGGACTCGAGCGTAAGCGCTACAGCCTCGAGGATGTCTTCATCAGTATCACGACCGAGGGGCAGCCGTCATGACGCGTCGTGCGTACGAGATCATCACCGCGGCCCTGACCATCGGCATTGTGGCCCTGGTCGCGCTCAACAGCGCAGTCTTCTTCTTCCGCCTCGATCTCACCGAGAATAATGCGTTCACCATTTCGGAGGTCTCCCGGAATCTCTTTTCCGAGATTCCCCAGGAGGTCACCATCACCTACTACGTCTCCGACCGGCTCAGAAACCGGGCCGTGGAGACGCAGCAGATCATCGACATCCTCAACGAGTACGCGGCGTATTCCCGCGGTCGGATCAATGTGCGCATCGTGGATCCCCAGCAGGCCGAGGCCGTCGAGCGCGCCGAGCAACTCGGCGTCGTGCCGCAGCAGATACAGGTCATCGAGGAGGACCAGCAGAGTCTCGCCGTCGTCTACACGGGGGTGGTCATAGAGTATCTCGACGATTACGAGACCCTGCCCGTGGTATTCGATCCGGGAACGGTGGAGTACCGGCTGACCTCTACCATTCGGGATCTGGTGCAGGGGGAGCAGGACGTCGTCGGGGTCCTGCTCGGGAAAGAGGGTGAGAACCTCGAGAACAACTATGGCTTCCTCGCCAATCAACTCTCGCAGAGTTTCGAGGTGCGCAGGATCCGCCGGGGAGAGGAGATCCCGCCGGATGTAACCGTACTCCTCGTCATCGGCGGCCCGGGCCTCGACGAGTTCGACCTCTTTCCGGTCGATCAGTATCTGATGTCCGGGGGCAGCGTCCTCTTTGCAGTGGAGGGGGTGATGGTTGACGTTCAGCGCGGCCTCTCCGCGAGTGCACCGGAGGACATGCCCGTCCTCGACCTCCTCGCCTCCTACGGGGCGCGTGTGGAGCAGGAGCTCGTTCTCGACACCTTCAATCGCCGCATCCCCGTGCGCCGACCGTCCGGACAGGTGACGGTGCAGACGCTCGAGCCCTATCCCCACTGGGTGAGCATCCGCGGTTCTGGGGCCGACCGCGAGAATCCCATCACCGCCCGCTTTCCGGGGCTCGATCTCTACTGGCCGTCCCCGATCACCGTGACCGCCGATAACGCGGAAGTGCTGCTTGAGACCTCGCCGGAGTCCTGGTTGCTGCAGGAGCAGTTCCCGATTGACCCGGGTCGGCCGGTTGCCTTCGAGCGAAATCGCTCCGAAACCCTGGGGCGGCACGTGGTCGGGGTCGCTCTCACCGGGGAGCTCGAAAGCTACTTCTCCGACGGCCGAATCCCCACACGAGAGGGCGAGGAGCGGGAGTGGAGCTCGCCGGTCACGTCGACCGACCAGGCACGGGTGGTGGTAATCGGCGACTCCGACTTTGCAAGCAACCTCATCCAGTACACCGAGAGCACCTACAACCTGGATTTCGCGGCGAACGCCCTCACCTGGCTTTCCAACGACGAGGATCTTCTGCAGATCCGCACGCGGACCACCCGCGACATGCGACTCTCCGCTATTGAAGAGCCCGGGTTGAGGCGAAGCATCGTCCGGGTCGCGGAGGCCATAAACATTTATGTCATGCCGCTGCTGGTCATTGCCTACGGTGTCGTTCGCTTCATGCGACGCCGCGAGCGGGCACACGGCTCGCACGCCGGCGGCCGGAACGAGAGCGAGGCAGAGTGATGGCGCCGAGAACGAAGCTCATCGTCCTTTCCTCAGTGTTCGTTGTCCTGCTTTTCACCTACATCGGAGGAACGCTCAGGATCTCCCGCGCAGGCAGGTCTCCGGTGGCCGGCGAGCCGCTGGTTTCCGAGGCGATGGTCTCCGAGACGCGGGCGGTTCGGCTCTCGGGACGCGGCGCGGCCACGGTGCTGCGCAGGCGCGCGGCCGGGGAATGGTCGGTCCGTATCGGGGACGGGCTGTTTCCCGCCGATGATGAGCGCGTGGAGGGCTTCCTCGAGGCTCTCGCAGGGCTGAGATCGGTTCGCGTCGCTGCGCGTGGCGAGGAGTACTTCGGGGATTTCGGTGTTGACGAGGAAGCTGCGCGCGTTGCGGTGCTGCAGGATCGGAACGACGAGGTGCGTGCCAGGATCCTCTTCGGTGATGCCGTGGCAGGCGGCGGGCGGATGTACGCGCGGATCGGCGATGCAACCGACGTGCTCATCGTCGATCGTGACATCGGCTTCTACTTCGGCCAGCAGCCGCCCTACTGGTCGGACCTGCGACCGCTCCCCGATGATCTGAGCGCCGCGGGTATTACCCGGCTCTCGGTCGATGCGGACCTCAGAATCGACGCGGAGACCCGTGTCGTGGACAGCTTCACCGTGTTCCGCGAGCCGGCCGGCGGCGGATCGTCCTGGCGGCTCGAGACCGGCGATGGAAACCTGCGGGAAGAGCTCAGTCAGGAAGAGGTCGAGGTCTGGGCCGGTCGCGTAGCGGAGCTCGAGGCGGCAGCCTTCGTTTCGGACCCACCGATCGATGCCGGACTCGACGAGCCTCGGGCACGGCTTATGTTCGAGGACGAGAACGGCCGGACCTTCCAGCTGAGAATAGGCGACCCTGCAGGAGAGTCCCGGTTCTACATGCGGGTAGAGGGGCCCGGCGTGGACACCGCGGACGACGGGGAGCCGTATCTCTACACTCTAGGCGCCTGGCAGATCAGACAGGCCTTCCGCAATCGCGACGCCATCGTTGCGGGGATTACGCCTCGGTCTCGCTCAGGTACTGGCGATAGCGCTGCGGGTCAGGACTGAAGCCCATGACCCGGCCGGGAATCTCACGTGCCTTCACCAGAGCCTGACGGGCCTCGCGCATGAGACGCCCTCCCTCGACGAGGCGTCCGTTGCGGGAGCTCAGGCCGAATGCCGGGCGACCCGCCGAGCGCGGCACGCGTGCGTCGCTGTTTTCACCCGCCGGGCCTGCGCTGCGGCGCTGGAAATCCTCCACCAGCCTGATGGCCTCGTGCAGATTCACGTTCGGGAACAGGATGCAGAAACTGCGCCTGCCGTACTCGAAAATGAGATCCTCGAAACCGAAGAATCCGAGCAGTGCGGAGGCCACGTCACGATAGGTGTCGCTGCCGCGGGCGAGCTTGGGGTACTCGATGAAGCAGATGCTGAGGTCCTGGTCGTTGGCCGCGGCTCGCTCGAGCTCGAGGCTGAGGCGTTTCTCCAGATGCGCCTCTGGACTGAGTCCGCTCTGCGGAGAGAAGAGCCCCGAGTCGATGTCGTCGGCGCCGGCTTCGGCCGCCGGTGGAGGCTCGGAGGCAGGCCCGGGAGCAGGTCCGGTCGGAGCCCGGCGACTCTCCGCGGCAGGTCGGCGGGCGGCCGCCCCCTCGGGTGCCGCCGGGTCGGACGACGCGGCCGCGGCGGGCCGCTCGGTGCCCCGGGGTGCGGGACGCAGAAGCGTAATCACCGCCACGATCACGGCGAGGAGCGCAAAGGCCAGCACCGCGATGAGGGCATCGCGGAGGAGGGTGAAGATATCGCGGCGATCGAGGACGGTATAGACGCCTTCGAGAATGAGTGAGGATCCATCGGGTAACCGCACGGAGCCCGAGAGGCGAGCCTGAGTCACCCGGTCGTAGGTGAAGCGCGGTACCTGCCGGCCGGTCTCATCGAGGATACGTCTGTCGCGCGCCCACAGATACTCAACGTTCTCCTGCAGGCCGTAGGCGGCGAAGGCCACTACCCGGTCTGCGGGAGGGCTCGTACTACGAAATGCCCGCTGCACCACCCGGGAAACCGGGATGTCGGTCTCAGCAGCCAGGTCGCGTATCTCCGTCTGCACGAAGCGAAAACGTTCCTGGGCTTCGGTGAGGTTCGCCTCTCGCACCGACCCGAGCCGAACCAGCAGAACGGTGGCCACTGCAATGAAGAACACGACGGTGACCACGGTGTAGACCAGTGCCAGACCCCGCTTCATGGTCCCGATTATAGCTTAAAATGGAGATTCGTGCACATCCTTTGATTCCCGGGGTCGCATGCTTGTATGCTTCAAGAGGAGGAAATGACCTATGCTTCGCAGTCGCACACTCCCGCCGGGCTGGTACCCGCAGCGGGAAGAGGCCGTAAAACGACAGCTCGAACAATGGCAGGATGCCGCAGGCGATGAGCGCCGCTTCGAGGCGGTGGTGGTTCCACATGCCGGCTGGGACTTCTCGGGCGAGCTTGCGTTCCGCACGATGCAGCGTCTCGTTCCCGATCCGGATGTGGTCGTCGTGGTGGGCGGACATCTGCGTAAGGGAAGCGCCGTTCGAATGGCCCCGGAGGAGGGATACGAGACCCCCCTTGGTCCCATCGAGGCCGAAACGGGCCTGCGGGCATTCCTCGAGGCCCGTCTGGAAATCGCCGACGACACCGTGCCCGACAACACGGTCGAGGTACAGCTCCCGATGGTGAAGTTCCTCTTTCCCGCCGCGCGCGGTGCCTACCTGAGGTCTCCCCCCGATGACCAGGCATTGCGGCTCGGTGAAGAGCTCGCGGCCTACGCCGGGGAGACCGGACGGCGCGTCGTGGTGATCGGGTCCACCGACCTCACGCACTACGGACCCAACTTCGGGTTCACGCCCAGGGGTATCGGTGAGGACAGCCTCAAATGGGTCCGCGAGGAGAACGACCGCGGGTTTCTCGATGCGACCGTCGCTATGGATGCGCGCAGGGCCATTGATCATGCCCTTTCGAACCACTCCGCCTGCTCACCAGGAGCCGCCGCAACCGCCGTAACGTTCGCCCACAGCCGCGGCGCGCGAAACGGCGTGCTCATCGGGCACGCCACGAGCTACGAGAAGCATCATGATGTTTCCTTCGTCGGCTACGGTGGTGTCGGCTTTGCCGCATGAGTGGCGGTGATCGACGGTGGTGGGCAGGCGGCGGCGGCGCCGCGGTCGGCGCCGTCAGTGTTCGCTGGTAAGCACCCGCGAGAGTCGTTCGGCTGTCCATCTCAACGCCTCGGCGAGTACCTCCGGAGTGCGCCTCACGTCGAGCTCATCGCCCATGAAGGCGGCTGCAGCCGGAAGAATGCTGTACCACAGGTCTCGGTGTTCGCCCCCCGCCTCGCCAAGGAGTCGCGCCGCAGCACCGTCCGGAACCGAGAGGGCCAACACCTCTTCACCGTACTCATTAAGCCAGCCGATCCGATTGGACATTGCCGGCACCGTGAACCGGCGCACGCTTTGGTCGTCACCGCGGCGAGTCCCGCCGCCGCGCCGGGCTCCGCGGTGGCCCCGCCGCGCGCCCGGCTCCGTCGCCCCGGCAGTCGGCGGGCCGAATATCACCTCTGCATCGAGCCTCGAGATCTGCTGCTCGAGGTTCTCGCGGTAGCGGGAAAGTCTGGGTGTTCGGTACACCCGCCGTCCCGCCTCCTCGGCCGAAGTGGTCTGAGGGTCCGCGAGTACCATCTGCATGAGTGCCGCCTGTGTCGGGTGAAGCCGCGTCGCGGTGCTCCGAAAATGCGGATAGAGGTAGCTATCGCGCGCGTACGGTGCGCCGCCGGGGTAGGCGAGATCGGCACCGAGAAGGTGGATCCGCCTCGCCCCGAGGGACACCGCCACCGAAATCGCCGCCTGTGTAACGTTTCCCCCTGCGCCGTCAATGTTCGGGAGCTCGGAGAAACGTCTGCGAAGGAGCCGGGCAAGTGGGTATCCGGTGGTTGCGAGGACGGGATGGGCGGCGTGTCGCACCACGGTTGGTGCGGTGCTGAGATCGGCAATTAGCGGGATCCGCCGGATTGCTGTACCTCCGCTGAGCAGGTGGTGGTACGTCACCTGCTGGCAGTCGAGGGAGACAACCGAGGCAGGCCGGACGCCGCGCTGCAGCAGTGCGGGGGCGGCCGTGTCGGTGGAAATGACCGGAATGCGGGAGTCGAGATCGGCGACCTGCTCCTCCAGAGACGGGCCCGCCGCCGCCACGATCATGGTGTCGGCAGCCGGAAAATCGATTGTGGCGGGGGAAAGTGTCGCGAGATTGCGTATCGCGTTTGAGAACCAGCGGAGGCCGAAGTTCTGCTGCACCGCTACATCGGCGAGTTGTCCGCGGGCCGCCGCGCCCACGGCCCCGAGGGTTTCCCGGGATTCCTCGGCTCGCGGACGTGCACCCTCGAGGTGAAACGCCCCGTGAATGACCGGCAGGTAGGTCTCGGATACCGTTCGTGCGGCACTGTCGGCGTCGGCCCCGGAGCCCGTGCGGATATCAAGACGCGGATCCGACAGTGGGGAGCGCAGATCCCGCGACTCGAGCGCCGCGCGCAGGAATGCGGGCCGCGGCTCTATCACCAGCAGGAAGGCAAGCTCAGGACGCCCGAGAAGGACCTCAACTTCGTAGAACAGTCCCGGGCCCCACACAACGACGTACCCTGCCGCGGCCGAAACTGCTGACGCCGCCCGTTCGGCCTCGGTTCGCGGATCGACGCGCGAGTGGAGGTATGGCCCCGGGGCGCCGTTTATCCGCAGGCGCGCGGACGGCTCGCCGCTTCTCGCGTTCTCAACCAGCAGTTCGCTGCGCGGGGAGGCGGAGTCCAGCGCAGCCGCAAGATCGCCGTGACGGCCGGCGAGCACTGCACGGTTTGCGGAGAAGATGCTCATATATCCTGCTCCGTAACCCTCTCGAGTATGTACTCGATTCGGCCGAAGAGCTGCTCGCCCGCCTCCGACAACCGCGCGAGGCTGCGCGCGCGGGCAGCGTCATCGCCGCGGCGGCCCGCGGCCACGGCCGACACGTAGTCCGCGGCGGAAATGAGGTAGGCCAGCTCAGAGGGCTCGGGCAGCGTGTGCGTCGCGGTGAACCTTCGGATCTCCTCCCGCCACGCGGCGAGGACGCTTCGAAGGGCCGCCACTCTCTCGCCCCCCGGCGGTAGCTGAAGCGGCTCCCACGCGATTCGCACCTGCCTCGCCGACTCGCTCGCACCATCGCCGGCTTCGGCATCGCCGCGCGCCCCGGCGCCGCCCCCGTCACCGGGGCGCTCCCCCGGAGCGACAGTCTCTACTCCGATGTCGACCGGCGAGGGCGAGAGGCGGCGCAGCCTCCGGGTGAGGCGCTCCGGCAGGTTTCGAAACCACGCGGCGTAGATATCGAGGCTTCGTTCCTGTCTCGATCGCTGAGGCCGGGGTTGCCCTTGCCGGTGCTGCCGAGGCTCGCTGCGCTCGAACGCGTCGGCTGCAAGCTGCGAGTAGAGGGGCCGGAGCCGGCTCTCACACCGCGAGAGGTAAGGCTCGAAGGCATGCGGCGTGGCATGTGCCCGGATGTCCTCGCGTGACAGATCGAGCCCGGCGAGGTACACGGTGCCCGGCGAGCGGGCGAGAGCGAGCAGCGTCGCGGTCGCCGCCACGGTGCCTGTTTCGCTCGTGCGTGGCGGGTCGATACCGAGAGCCGAGAAAAGCTCGGTCTCCAACTCTGTACCCTGGTGGAAGAGAATGGGCGCGGAGCGCAACTCACGGGGCGGCAGTGCCGCGGTGGCAGGCATGAGGATCGGCGATATGGGCGCTGACGGCGCGCCGGCCCGTGCCGCTTCTGCGAGGTGAAGGGTCGCGTAGTAACCCGCATCCTGGTGCACGATGAGATCCGGCGTGATGCCGCGCGCGCGAAGTGCGGGGGTTGCCGAGGAGAGAGCCCACACTTCGATGCGGGAGCGGTTCTCGGAAATCCAGAGCGAAGAGCGCTCGATGCTGGGTCCTGATGCGGCAATGCAGATAGGCTTCGTGCCAGGACCTGACGATTGCGCCGTCCCCGAGAAGAGCAGGGTTCTCGCCGCATTGCGGATGTAACGGCGCCCGAAGAATCCGGTTGTAGCCACGTCCGCATTGTAGCGTGCTACCAGCTTCCGTACTGCGGCGCGGGCGACCTCGGCTGCGCGCGGAGCCGCGTGCAGCTCCGGCTCCCACTCCAGCAGCTCGAGTCCCGCCACGTCTGCCGGACCCATCGCCCGGGCGAGAAGGTCAGCGGGATCGCCTGCGGAGAGATCCACGTGCACGTCTATCGCCGACCTGTGCTCGTCCTGAACGGCATTCAAGGCCGAGACTGCGATGAGATGACATTCCGGCAGCCGCTTTCTGATCGATGACGCCAGATACCCGAGGCCGGTGCCGAGAAGCAGCACCGTCGCCGGTCGGGGCGCCTGTTCACCCCCGGAGCCGCCTCCGAGGGCGCGGTCGAGGTAACGCTCCGCCTCCCGCCGTGGGTCGTAGCGGGAGTGAAGTAGCCCACCGGCAACGGCGGCAGTGAGATCACCGCTCTTTGCGCGAAAGAGCTCCAGCATGCCTACAGGAGCTCGGAAAGGGCCTCGTCGACGCTCTCGCTCTCGTGGTCGACCGGACGGATCGTGGCGTTGAGGTCCGGCGGTGACTCGATTTCGTCGAAGAGCTCGGAGAGCTTCAATGATATCTGCTGCAGTACCATCGCGGGGTTGAGTGCTTCGTCACTCGCTACGATCAGGATAACCTTGCCCGCAGCGCTGGTTCCCACCGTAATGACCTCCGAAACCATCACCGCTATGACGCGCAGAACGTCCTGCCGGATCCGATATCGGTCGAGATCCTCCACCCCTGCGCCGATCCGCTCGACAAGGGTGTCTATGTCGAATCGCAGCAGCACCGCGCGCCCCCGCTCCGGAGCCGGAGTTTCACCGGCCATGGCCTGCAGCTCGCTCTCGTCGAGGATGGCCCGATCGCGGGCGCCCTGCAGCCGGGCTTCACGATTCTCGAGCAGGATTGCGCTTACGGGGCGCGCGATGGCCGAAAACGCGACGTCGAGCACTGTCGATGAAGTAGCGAGGAAGGGAGAGGAGGCGATGACGAGCAGACCGTAGAGCCGACCCTCCCCACCGTAGGGGACCAGCGCGACGCGCTCGAGACGATCGTACTCACGTTGGGACACGTACGGTTTGCACGCGCGCAGTCCGTTCCCCTCGAGTATCGTGGCTGCGGCACTACCGTCGAGGATGCGCTCGGTGAGCTCGGGAACGGGGATACGAAGACGGTGTTCGGTGGTTCTGTCGAGGCCGCGCATCGACCACGGGGCAAGCTCTCCCGACTCGGGGTCGGGGAGGAGCAGTGCTCCCCGCGCTATCTGCAGACGGTCGGCAAGGACCCGGAATACGCGAACCGGCGTTTCCAGGGTGTTATCCAGCTCGGCGAGAGCGTCGAGGATGCCTCGGACCGCTTCGCCGAGATCAGGGGACGCAGCGGCGGTTCGTTCGGCTAGAAGCTGGTCAAGGGCTTTTTTTTTTCGTCTTCAGCGGCGGCGGGGTGGTCAGGGCCGGTGCGGGCTGCGGAGTCCTTCCCGCGCTCTTCGGAGGATGTGCTTTCGGTCGAAAGGACGCGGTTGTAAAGCCCCATTGTTATTCACTCTCCAGGCCGAGTTCTTCGAAAAGACGCTTGTAGACTTCGAAATGCTCGGAGCGCGCAAACTCCTGGATCTTCTCTTCGGGGAGGGATTCGAGGAGCTGATCCATATAGGAGAGGACCGACCGAATCTCCTGCTTGAGATTCTCGGGTAGCTCCCCTGCCTCCGAACCGCCGGACGGAAGGCCGGTGCCCGCCTGTTGCTGCGGTGCCGGCTCGGACTCGGTCGCGCTCGCGGCCTCGGGCTCTTCCTCTTCCAGATCGAGATCGAAGTCACCCAGCCCTTCAGCTTCGGCCTCTTGCTGGCTCTCTTCGGGTTCCTCGCCCTCTTCGGGTATCTCCAGCACCGGTTCGCCCAGTTCGGTCTCGAAATCTTCAATAGCGGTGTCCCCGCCGGCGAATCCGGCTCCGCCTTCATCCTGCTCTTCGTCGGGCAGCTCGATTTCGATGGAGTCTATGTCACTGGTGTCCGGTTCTTCCCCGGAGCCGGTCGGCTCGTCGGAAAGTTCTTCTATGTCGGCGAGCTCGGAATCCACGTCGAGATCGGCAAGGGCGTCGACGTCACCCTGGTCGGAGGACCCGGTGAGATCGTCGAATTCGACCGACAGTTCCTCGTCGGACGATGCTTCCGCCGGCTCTTCCTCCGACGGGGACGTCAGCGGTTCCTCGGCGGTCGCGGCCTCTTCTCCGCCCCCGAGGTCGAGATCCAGCTCTTCAAGCTCGTCGCCCTCGTCTTCCTCGCCCTCCGTTTCCTCGAGCTCGAGTTCCTCGAGAGCGGATTCCCCGGTCATGTCCTCGAGGGTAATCTCCTCGATAGGTGCACCGGCTTCCTCCGTTGACGCCTCGACCGTTGACGCCTCGGCACCGCTTTCGCCCTTCCCTTCGGCCTCGGGAGACAGGCTCTCATCGAGCCTGAGGTCGAGATCGTCGAACTCGGTGGGTTGCCCGCGCTGCTCGGTGAACTCAGCAGTGTCGAGTATGTGGTCGAGCTCGTCGCCGGTGAGGGCGATGGTTTCGTCCTCGTCTTCCTCTTCCTCGAAGAACCCGCCCTTTTCACCGGCGGGCGTTCCGAGGGAGACTTCCATATCCTCCGAGCTTTCTTCCTGGCTTCCCCGATGCGCCGAGGCGCCACCGCTTCTCAGGGTGGCAAGTTCCTGCTTCAGCTCATTGAGCTCATCCTTGATGGCAAGCAGTTCCTTCTCTATGTTGACGAGAACGGACGATTCGTCTCGTTCGCCTTCACCGCTGTACCCGGCTGTGGCCATGACATCCTCGGTATCGGAAAACTCATCTTCCGGCTGCTCGGTTTCCTGCTGATCGAAACCCGCCACATCCCGCGATTCCTCTTCGTCGAGGACGGATGCAAGCTCGGCATCGATCGTCTCCTCGTCGTCTTCGACAACGGGGAGTGGTGTCTCTTCTTCTTCGTCCTCACCGCTGAGCTCGGGGAGCTCCTCGGTGATGTCCTCATCCTCCTCGAAGTCGAAGTCCTCGAAGGGCTCATCACCGGGGATGGACTCGAGGTCGAGCTCGTCTTCCTCGGTTTCCCGCGCTTCGCCGGTGCTCACGCTCTCGAGCTTCTCGTCTTCGGGCCCTTGGCCCTCGGTCCCTTCTTCTTCGAGGTCCATATCGAGGGAGTCGAGATCCTCCAGGGAGAGCTCCTCGATGTCCTCGGATTCCTGCTCGCTCTCGGCGGCGGAGGGTTCTTCGGTCGCGGTTTCGCCGGGCATTTCTTCGCCGAGGTCGAGGGCAAGATCCTCGAGCTCAGCGTCGATCTCTTCGTCATCGAAGTCCACGCCGAGAATGTCGTCGGAGACCTCTTCTTCGAGATCATCGAGTTCGGCCACGTCGCCGGCGCCGCTCTCAGCCTGTGCCGGGGGTTCTTCTCGCGGGTCGCCTGCGTCTATCTCGCCGGCACCGGCATCCTCCGGCTCCACGCTGAGAACCTCACCGTCGAGTTCGAGCGGCATTTCTCCGCTGCCCTCGTCGGTATCCGTGCCGCCTGAAGCCGAAGCTTCGGCCGGCGTGCTCTCGAAATCACCGAGCTCGAACTCGGATTCGCCCGTTTCCTCGAGGTTCGAGAAATCGGCCTCGAGATCGGCCAGGGCATCCTCTTCTTCGTCGGTGAGAAGTGTATCTGCATCGGAAGGCGCGAACTCATCTTCGGAGAGGTCGTCGAGCTCGAAATCAGGGGCTTCGCCGGCCCCCGCCGTTTCCTCTCCCTCTTCGACATCCTCGGGCCCGGCTTTTACCCAGACGCCGTAGCGTTCGAAGTCCTCGCAGTCGGGGATATCGGGGTATGAGGGGCCATTAGCTGCCGAGTGATGGGATGCCTTCTGTTCGTCGGACATGAAAAAATCTCCTGGAAGAGCCGGCGTCTGTCAGCATTATTTATCGGCATGAGCCATACAACAGTTAACCGACGCTAG
>JAAAOH010000162.1 GCA_009908925.1 Spirochaetota bacterium
TTATCGGTTCATGACCGATTTGCCTTACCTGCGGGACGGTCACGCCGGCACCCACATCTGTCTGGTGTTTCGCGAGGAATCCGTGCGGCGGGATATCGTGGGCCGCTTCGTGGAGAGCGGGGTCATGGATGACGAGCGGGTGTTCTACTTTGCCGATTCGGCGGAGCCCGGCGAGGTTGTGAACTGGCTGGAGGCGCTCGATGTAGACGTCTCCGGCCCACTCGAACGTCGTTCACTGACCATCGATCGCGCCGCCGATACCTATTGCCCGGATGGCACGTTCGTGCCGGACCGGATGCTCGAAACACTGAAGCGCGCATATTCGGGAGCAAAGTCCGCCGGATACCCGCAGTCCCGCGTAACCGGCGAGATGAGCTGGGCGCTGCGCGGGTTTTCGGGCTCGGATCGGCTCATGGAGTACGAGGCGGCGATCAACACAGTCGTCAAGACCCATCCGATAACCGCAATGTGTCAGTACGATGCGAACCACTTCGACGGCGAAACCATTTTCCGCGCGCTGCAGGTCCATCCCTACATGGTCATGGACGGCCAGCTGGTGAAGAACCCCTACTACGCGGAAGGAGCGTGACGCCATCTCCCAGTCCAGCCGCGAGCCGCTCGCCGTTCTGCATGACCTGCTGACCGCCGGCGTATTCGTAAGCATCTATACCGATCCCGATCACCTGTTCGAGTTCGTGGCCGCCGCCATCAAGAGCGTGCCGGGCATCGGTGACTACAGGTGCTTCCCGGCTCCATCGGAACGTCCAGACGGTAGCGCAGACGAGGGCGAGGCAGATGGGCACGGGGCGAACTATGAGATCGACCTCCACACGGCGAGGAAGTCCTACGGACGCATCGTGCTCGTTCTTGAGGACAGGGCTGCGTTCGACCAGTACGAAGCGGCGGTTCACAACTTCTGCAACTCTGTTACCATGCACCTCGAGAACCTCGAGTACCGGAGCCGGCTCGAGGAGCAGGTTCGCGCACAGACGGCCGAGCTCGAGCTAAACCGCGCGTTTCTTGAGTCTCTCTTCGACCAGAGTAGCGATTACATTTCGGTGATCGACCTCGACTACACGATCGTACGGGTCAATCCCGCGGCTGTGGCGCTCGCCCGCCCCACCGGTTCCGAGAAACCGACAGAACCCTCGGACCTCGAGGGCCGCGCATGCTACGAGGCCTACTTCGAACGTTCCACCCCCTGTGAGAACTGCCCGGCGCGGGAGGCGATGCGGACGAAGGAAACGCACAGCGCCACGTTCTCCTCTCCCGGTGCCGGCAATGATCGCCTGTGGTTCGATGTTTCGGCCTCACCGGTTGTCGATGGGACGGGTAACCTGATGTACATCAAGGAAGTCGGTCGTGACATCAGCGCTCTGAAGCGGCTCGAGGAGAAGTACCGACAGACAGCCGAGGAGAAAGAGCTCCTGCTTCGCGAGATTCACCATCGGGTGAAGAACAACCTCAACATGGCCACCAGCCTCCTTCGGCTGCAGTTCGCCGGTTTTGATGATGATCGGGTGCGCCGCGCCGTGAACGCCTCGGTCGACCGGATTCAGTCAATGTCTCTCGTGCATCGGTTCTTCTACCAGTCGGAGGTCTCCGATATCGCCATCAACATCGACACCGCCGTGCCGGTTGGCCTCATCATCAACGAGCTCGTCACGAATGCGCTGAAGTACGCCTTTCCCGACGACGCGACGGGCACCATCAGCGTACGAACCGCATTGCCGTCGTCGGACCGCATCCGCCTAACGGTGGAGGATGACGGAGTCGGCCTGCCGGCATCGTTCAGCATGAAACACACCGGCTCCCTTGGCATGCAGCTCGTTTCAGGGCTCGCCGCGCAGATCAATGGCGAGGTCAGCGTCTCGAGCCGCGGTGCGGCCGTCGGCGAGACCGGTACCGGTGGCGCCGAGACCAGCGCCGGCCGCGGGGCCGCGTTCACCATCACCTTTCCCCTCGACTGATTCTTCTGCCGTCTTCCGCCACGCGCCCGGCCCGGGCCTGGCAACAGGCTGGTTGATACTTCTCGAACCTTGACCGTAGCGGCGGAAATGCCTACCCTCGGTGGGTCTCTCGAGAGAAGGAGGAACATATGGTGAGACGGGTGTTTGTTTTTGCACTGATTCTGGTGGTTGGGCTGGCGTTTGTCGCTTTCGCCGGCGGACAGTCGGAGGAGCCCGCGGCAGCGGATCAGGACGCCGCAGCCGAGGAGGCCGGAAGCGGCGGTGAAGCAGCCGAGGAGACTGCGCTCGAGCGCACGCCTCAGGATCCGCGGCTGCACGAGCCCGGTCAGCTGACGGTGGCAACCGGGGATCCGGTGTACCCGCCCTGGATGCTCAACGACGATCCGGCAAGCGGGGAGGGGTTCGAGAACGGACTCGTGTATGCGCTGGCCGAGGAGATGGGGTTCGACCGCGACGATGTGGTCTGGGTCACCACGACCTTCGATCAGGGGATTGCGCCCGGAGACAAGCCCTACGACTTTGTCATTCAGCAGTACTCCGTTACCGAGGAGCGGCGTGAGTTCGTCGACT
>JAAAOH010000033.1 GCA_009908925.1 Spirochaetota bacterium
ATGGTCGCTCCGGCAATGGGCACGAAGAGCGTCGATGCGTCCTCTTCGTTTCCCTCGATGACCGACGTGGCGTCCGAGTCTCCCGTGCCGAAGAGAACATTGAATCCGGTGCGCTGGGCAAGCACTTCGGGAACGTAGTAGCGCATCCCTGCGCCACCTGCCCCGGCGAAGATCGGCTTGTATCGGTAGGAGAAGCCGGTGACCATGTCCTCGTCCTCCACGTAGGTCAGCGTTCGCCCCGTCTGGAAGGTCCCAAAGAGCGTGTAGAAGAGCGTGCTCGTCAGCGCACCGTCGAGCTCGACGCTCGTATACTGGGTGTCGACTCGACCACCGCCGGCCGCCTGAATCTCACTTTCACCCTCGTCGATCAGATCGTCCTCGGGTCTGAGGTCCTCTTGCAGGGCCAGGGAGATGGTGAGATCCTGGGCCGGAAGCACTTCCGGCAGCAGGAGCTCGGCAAGGCCGAGAAGCCGCGGCGGCGCGAGGAAGACGTCATCATCATTATCATCAATGAGATCGAGGCGGGACATAATCACGTCGTTGGTCGGCTTGAGAAGCAATCCCGTGTAGCCGGCTGTGAAGCTCAGAACCCAGCGCGGCGCGGACACCGAGAAGCGGGCGCCGTCGATACGGTGGTCGAGCACGTAGCCGGTTGCATCCTCCACGCCGAAACGTCCGAGCCTCCCCCCGACTCGTCTGAGCTCACCCGCCGGTGTCGAGCCGTCGAGATAGAGAGCGTCGAGGTCGAAGAGGTAGGGTCGCTCGGTCGTGAAGGTGTAGCTTCCCTGCGTGGAGAAAGCGAGCGAATCCGAGAAGTCATGACTCAGCCAGGCGGCAAGGGTTTCCGAGTTGAAAAGCTCGTCCTCCTCGCGTGAGTCGAGCTCGGTGTTGCTCGAGAGTTGAAAGCCGAAGTCGATCGCCGCAGCGGTGCCGCCCGCCACAAAGAGCGCCAGCATTACACAGATCGAAAGTCGCACCCGTTTCACAGCGGTCCTCCTCGCGCGTCCCGGTGAACTGAATGATAGTGGATTCGTGCGCTCAAGTCCACTCGCAATCCATCGACCCGCCGCCCGCGACCCGCCGGCCGCAGGCGGTCAGAGGGCCCTCAGAATGCTCCGCACTCGTTGGGCGGGTCCTCCCCGGCAAACAGGGCGTTGATCCACTCGACCGATGAGCGAAAGCCCGCCGGCCGCGTGTGGCGGTGGCGCGCGTCCTCGTAGAGGCGATACTGCACGGGCGCGCCCGTGTCGCAGAGCTCGGAGATGTAACTTCGGATGGCCGGGGTGGTGATTATGATGTCGTTCCCGCCCTGCACCATGAGAACCGGGACATCGTGGCCGCTCAGACCGCTTTCGTTCTCGGAGAGTCGGCGGTAGAAGGAGGGGTAGTCCTGCTCCAGCGTTCCGCCGTGAAGGGCTTCATAGAACTCTTCGGTGAAGAGCTCCCGGCCGTCAAACGGATAGTAGAGCTCCATTTCCTTCACGCATTTGGTCGCCATGTCCTCTGTGAGCGTCTCGACCCAGCGCTCCTGCAGGTACGCGGCCGGATCTATCTCGTCGAAGCCGTACATGGCCCGGTAGGCATAGATTATGTACGGGGAATAGTAGGCGGCTTCCTGCATGAGCGTGATGACGTCGTTCGTGGCGGCAAAGCCGATTGCGCCGCGAAGCTCGACGTCCGGCGCATACTCGTCGCGGAGGTCCGCTGCGGCAAGCGCGGCATGCCCGCCCTGGGAGTAGCCCGCGGTAAAGACGTCGGAGGCAGGCACGGCGTCGAACCCAGCATCGGCAAAGAAGTGCCGTACCGCGCGCGCACCGTCGAGCATCAGGTGTGCCTCGGCAGCCTTGCTGAAGTACCGCTGCGCCCGCATCGGGTCGTTGAAGCCGATGTAGTCAGGGAAGATGGTGATAATGCCCTGGGCGGCGTAGGAGGCCATGTTGGTGCGATAGTAGCCCCAGCGCTCCACCTCCGGCTCTTCGAGCGAGGGCGCGCAGCGATCGGCAACACCGGTCGTGCCCGAGCCGAAAACAAGCACCGGACGCTCGTCGGTCGCCTCGATAATCGGGACGAAGAGCCGCGCCTTTGCCTCCACGGCCGTGCCGTCGAAGTCCGAGGTCGTGTAGTAGACGATGTACTCTTCCACCGGATACTGCGCTTCGGGCGTGCCGTACCACTCAAAAAGCTGCGGGCCGGCCTCCTCGATCTCCGCGATGCTCCAGCGCCCGACCTCTTCGGTCGAGATGATGCTTCCGGGCTCCTGCGCCCCGAGCGGGCTCATCGCCGCGAAAAACAGGACCAAAGCGATGGCGCACGCACGCCGGGCCCTCGCCGCCCGTCGACCGCTCGCCCGCAGACGCGGCCGGGTACGTATCACGTTCATTATTCTCATGATTGCTCCCTCATCCATGTAAGCACGTCGAAGTATGCCGCCTGGCGAACGTCATGGCGCTCGCCCTCGTACACCAGATATCTCACATCGCTCCCGGCGTTGCGGAGCCGGGAAACGAACTCAGCTTGCGAATCCGGAAATACGA
>JAAAOH010000343.1 GCA_009908925.1 Spirochaetota bacterium
CTGCGGAGGAGACGGTACAACAGTTGCACCGGGTCGGGCTGCGAATAGCGATTCTTACCCGCAATACTCGTGAGTCCGTCGAGCGGGCGTTCGGGAACTTCGAGCACCTCCGATCAGACTGGTTCGAGCTCGTTATCACCCGGGACGAGGGTGAGCCTCTGAAGCCGCATCCCGGTAGCGTGCTCGAGGTAGCACGCAGGCTGGGTGTGGAGGCCGAGCGCCTGCTGATGGTAGGCGACTACCGGCACGACATCGAGGCGGGCGCCGGCGCGGGCAGCTGGACCGCACTGATTCGCGGGGACGAAACGAAACCGTGGATGGAAGAGATATCGCCCGACTACGTAGTGCGCTCACTCGGAGAGCTCCCTGGCATCCTGAGCTGGCATCGCCCGCTCGAGACGGGGAAGCTTCCCAACGACATGCTCGCCTCCCTGCTGGATGAGGTCTCGGCGTCTGAAGACGTTGTCATTGGTCCCGGCGTGGGCGAAGACGTTGCCGCTGTCTGTCTCGACGGCTCCGAGATGCTGCTCGCCAAGAGTGATCCCATCACCTTCCCCACCGATCACATCGGCCGCTACGCGATCACCATCAATGCCAACGACGTGGTATGCTCAGGCGCCCTTCCCCGCTGGTTTCTCGCCACCGCCATATTTCCGCCGGAGACCACGGGACACGTGATACGGGAGGTCTTCCGTGAGATGCTGGCCACGGCCGCGGAGCTCGATATTCGCGTCGTAGGCGGGCACACCGAGATCAGCGACGCTGTGTGCCGCCCGGTAGTCTCCGGTGCACTCTTCGGTAGCGGCACCGCAGACAATCTCCTCAACAAGCGAAACATACGCCCCGACGACCGCATCCTGATGACCAAGCGCCCGGGCGTCGAGGGAACCGCCATCATCGCTGCCGAGTTCCCGGAGTTGCTGAGCTCGAAGGCGGTGAGCCCGGCGGTCATCGAGTCGGCCCTTCGCTTCACCGAACGCCTGGCGATACTGCCGGAGGCGCGGCTCGCAGCAGACAGTGGCCTCGCCGTCGCGCTCCACGACGTCACCGAGGGCGGCGTTGCAACCGCGCTCGAAGAGCTCGCTCGGGCTGCGGAAGTCGGTATTGAGGTGGAAATGGACGGCCTCGCGCCCTATCCCGAGACCGGCACCCTCTGCTCCGCGCTCGGCGTCGATCCCCTCGGGCTGATCGGCTCGGGTAGTCTCATCATCGCGGTCCGGCCCGAAGGCGCAGCACGGCTGCTCGAACTTCTCACCGAGGCCGGCATCGACGCGCGGGAGATCGGGCGGGCGATCGAGGTGAATGCCGGCCGCGGTGGCGGCGAAGCGCCGGCAGGCGGCGGCCGCAGTGCGGGCGCCGGGAGCCGCGGCGCCCGTGTCACGGGCCTCCGCGACAGCCGTCCGGTTCCTTTCCCGCGCTTCGAGGTGGACGAGCTCGCGCGACTCTATCGCGAGGCGCCTACTCTCCGATGATCTTCACGAGTGCGCGCTTTCGCCGCCCGCCGTCAAACTCCCCGTAGAAGATCTGCTCCCAGGGCCCGAAGTCGAGCTTACCGTCGGTCACGGCGACGACCACCTCCCTGCCCATGATCTGACGCTTCATGTGCGCGTCAGCATTGTCTTCGCCGACGTTGTGCCGGTATTTCGACACCGGCTCGTGGGGGGCGAGCTGTTCGAGCCAGTCCCTGTAGTCCTGATGTAGTCCGGACTCGTCATCGTTGATGAAAACCGAGGCCGTGATGTGCATGGCGTTCACCAGCACGAGGCCCTCCTGCACGCCGCTGGCGCGCAGCGCTTCCTGCACCTGAGGCGTGATGTTCACGAGGGCGACACGACTGTCGGTATTGAACCAGAGCTCTTTCCGATAGCTTCTCATGGAGACATTGTGCAGAGCCGCACCCGCGCGAGTCAACGGCGCGTCACAGGCGCCTTGCATTGTGCGGGCCAGGGGACATACACTTCCACTATGATGAAGCGGCTTCTTGTGATGGTGGTGGCCCTGGCGGCGCTGGCCGCGTTGTCCTCCTGCGCGACAGTCCCGCCGGAAGAGCGGATCACGTTCAACACGACGTACATCGAAGACGGGTCGCAGATGTTCGCCGAGCGCGTGGAAGTGTCCACCCGTGGCGAGGGGAATGAGTACATGGTCGGCGTCCGGGCCGTGTCGAACTCGACAGGATACCTGTACTACGCCTCGCGCCAGCAGATAGATCGGGAGCGCGCCCATATTCGGGAGTTCGGTGATATCTACCGGGTGGATCTCGATACCCTCGAGCTCGAGCCTGTCGTTGACGAGGCAGCCCGTGCAGAGGCAATCGCCGAGTTTGCCTCCTACCGCGACTTCCGATATCACGAGCCGACCGACGAAGGCCTCTTGAGCGGATGGAGTCGTGTTTCGAAGATCGCATACGAGCGGACCTACAGCTTCGATCTCGTCTCCGACACCGGCGAGGAGCGTCTGCCGGTCGCCCTGCGGTGGGTCTACGATGAGGATCCGCGGCGCCTCCTGCTCAATTTCGGAAGCGGGC
>JAAAOH010000055.1 GCA_009908925.1 Spirochaetota bacterium
CATCGTTGCACAGCGCAGCCTCGAGGCCGCCTTCATCGCCGACGTCATCATACTGGTGATGGACGTCACCATGGTGGCGCCGGAAGACGAGAGCTACATGGAGCAGCTGGCTCCGGTGCGCGACCGTGTCGTGCTCGCCGTGAACAAGGTCGACAACGAGGCCCGCGAGCACGAGGCGTGGAACTTCTACCGATACGGCTTCGCGGATGTCGTCCCGGTTTCGGCGGAGCACGGGCGAAACGTCGATGCCCTCGTCGAGGTCGTGCTGCGGCGGCTCGATGAGCATGAGGCGCTCGAGGCAGCCCAGGCGGCCGAAGCTGCGGCCGGCGCCGAAGCAGAAGCCGGGGAGGGTGAGACCGGCGCCGACGCTGCGGCCGTCGCGGAGCAGCGTCGCATTCGGGTTGCGGTGCTCGGTCAGCCCAACACCGGGAAGTCGACCCTGGTGAACGCGCTCACCGGCTCCGATACCTCCCTGGTATCGGAGCTCCCCGGTACCACCCGTGACGTGGTGGAGGGCACGTTCGAGTATCGCGGCGTGGCCTACGAGCTCCTCGACACCGCCGGAATCAGGCGCAAGCAGAGCGTCACCGAGAACGTCGAGTACTACTCGGTAAACCGGGCCATCGGGTCCATCGCAGAAGCCGACGTCGTGCTACTTCTCGTCGACGCGGAAAAAGGTCTCTCCGATCAGGATAAGAAAATCGCCCGCCTCATCGTCGAGCGGGGCCGCGGGCTGCTGCTCGTGCTAAACAAGTGGGACCTCATGGAGGGCATTACCAATGCCCTCAACGCGGTCAGCGATCGCATCAGGTTCGTCTTTCCCATCCTCTCGTTCGCTCCCATCGTGCCGGTGTCGGCGGTCGAGAAAACGGGTTTCAACAAGCTTCTTGATACCACATACCGTGCCTACTCCCAGCTGCAAAAGCGTATCGGCACCGGCGAGCTCAATCGGGCGCTTGCAGCCTGGACGGAGCTTCACCCGCCGCCTTACGTCCACGGCAAGCGGGTGAAGCTGCACTACATCACCCAGGTCAGCGCGCATCCGGTTGTGTTCGTGCTCTTCGTCAGCAGATCTCGTGGATTTCCCGGCTCCTACCAGGGGTACATCGTGAATCGCATCCGTGAAGAGTTCGGTTTTACCGATGTGCCGGTCCGAATGGATCTCAGGGAGTCGCGCAGCGGCGGATCCGCATGAGCCGCTTCCTTATCGGCCAGGTCTGTAACGCGCTCGGGGTCCGGGCCCACGTGCTGCGCTACTGGGAGCGCCACGTGGAGCTTTTGAGCCCGGCCAAAGACCGCTCAGGACGGCGGATGTACACCCTCAGAGATGTGCAGCTGCTGTCGAGGCTGAAGTACCTGGTATACAGCCGGGGAATGTCGGTTGAAGGGGCCTCGCGGAAGTTGGTCGAGGAGGTACAGGGCGATGGACAGAACCGCAAGGCGGCGTTCGATTCGCTGCGAGGTGATCTCTTTCGCGTATCACTCGGGGCGCAGCGCCTCGGTGAGCGCCTGGAGTCGCTGCACGCGGAGCAAACCGGGACGCTCGGCGAAACGCCGGCCGCCGACGAGTTGCGGCAGATCGTTCAGGAGGCCTGGCGGGCCTCGCTCGAGGGGCGAGGCGAGCCCCCTCACGGCAGCTCGCGTGAGAAGGGCGGGATACGCCGAGCAGAGAGGCAGGCGGCGCCTCGTAGAAATCCGGCCGACCTTACCGATACCGCGCCTCGAGGACGCGAGGACTTTGCGGGCGCCTGGAGCTTGCTTCGACGGGCCCCCGTGCTCGTGGTGAGCCCGGCGCCGCCTGCCGGTAGCACCGTCGAACGCTACCCCGGTCTCCTGCCGCTGCTCGGGCTCGGCGGAGAAACGGTGCTTGACCGCATTGGGCGACAGCTCTCCGGGCTTGCCCGGGAGTTCGGGCATGAGCCTCTATGGCTCATCGGCGCGTCCCACCCGGTAGTCCCCGCGGTGCGCAGGCACGTGGCGATGCGTGGGTTCTACGGTCTTTGCGCCGACCGCATCAAGGTTCTCCGCGAGCCTCGGGTGCCGTATCTTCGCGCCGATGGGCAACCCCTGAGGACAGCGGAGGGGTCCGGGCCGTCCTATGAGTTACCGCTTCTCTCCGCGCTGCGAAACGCGGCACGCCACGTTGAGGGTCGCGACGGTGTACCGGCGCCGTCGCGGCGGCTGGAGACGTCGAAGCCGTCTGATCCGTCGGTGAGGTTCGCGCTTACGCTGCTCGTCCCCGTCACGAACGCCCTGCCATGGATTCCCGACCTCGAGTTCGTAAGCAGACATCTCGATGTGGGCGCCGAGGTATCGATGAAGGCCTCGCGCGTCTCGGGCGCCGAGGGACCCGCGAAACCCACGGGGGAGGCTGTGCTTTCGACGGGTATGTGCACGGTAGTGCCGAGGGAGATACCGCGCGAGGTAAGGAGATTCCGCGGAGAAGACGATACATTGGAAAGAGGGGCAAGTCGCGCTCGCTTCGGGATGGAGCAGCTTCTGCAGGCCGCCGGCACTGGGCTTGTCTTCGAGGTCGACGCGAGGGCCGAGCTCGCGCTTTTGCGATCTCCCGCCGACTGGGATACCTGCTCGCGGCAGGTGAGGGAGCGAGCCTGATCTGCGGATACTGATCGCGGATACTGAGGGGTAATGATGGACAAGCGCACACAAAACAGACTCATATTTGTCTTCCTCACCGCCTCGGTTCTCTGGGCTGCGCCGATCTCCGCGCTGTCCTTCGAGGGACCGCCGACCTCGCGCATTCCGGAAAACTCCGACGTGCGTAGATACCTCAGGTCACAGGTGCTCGCGCCCACCGACGAGGTGCTTTCCGGCGAGCGCGAGCAGGTCTTCCGCCACGGCGTGTCGGACACCCGTGTTAAGTACGAGGTCCGAACTCAGAACGGTTCGTTCTACCTCCTCTTTCTCAATGAGATTCCACATGTTCGGGCCGGCGACGGATTTCCCGTCTACGGTGCCGGAAGCTACGTGATAAAGCGGAGCCTCTCCGACGGCTCTTTCTCTCAGGCCAAGATCTTCCTGCAGACCGATCCCGGCTTCTTCGTTCGCCTCTTTCCGAGTGGAGCTCGAACCCGCATGGACGTGTATGTCGCCGGCGACCGCCTCTACAACGACATCCTGGTCGCGGCGCCCTTCGAGCAACTGCTCTTTGCACCGGTTTCACGGCTTATGGAGATGACCGATGCCATCGTCGACTGGTCCCTGGTGGTCCCGGAAGTCGAACCCGAGCGCTATGCGGAGGTTCGGGTCATGGTCGAGCGTGCACGCGACGGTCTTTCCTCGCTACCCGACGCCGAGGACGGTGCCATGAACGAGGACGGCGAGCTCGTGTTTATCGAGAGTCTCGTACTGCAGGAGGGGCAACCGGGGTTCAACTGCTCGGGGTTCGCAAAGTGGATCTCCGACGGAATCGCTAAGCCGCGGAGCGGTGAGTATCTGGCAATAGAGCGGCTGAAAGAAAAACATCTCGACCACCGCGGACATCGGTGGAGCGACCGCCGAGAGGATGAGCGGGATCCATACTTCGGCCTCGACTGGTCGCGTAACCTCGCGGTTGCCCTCCTCGAGCTCGATCAACCCCGGGGAGAGTTCGGTCCCGAGGATGCAGATGTACGCGAGGTGCGCTACGCGCGCTACGTCGAGGATGTCGGCTACGCCGTCGACGATCTGCAACGCATCCTCTACATGCTGGCGATCGAGGAGCCGGGACACTTCTACATCGGCTCGGTGAACACGGAGTTCGGCAGCGAGCCTGCGCTGCGGCAGCATGTTCACGTGGCGGTGTTCTTTCCGTACTTCGATGAAAACGGCCGCTTTCGGGTTACCGTTCTCGAGCGCAACGTCGAAACGGACCTTGATTCTCTTGCCGAGCGCTACCCCGGTTCCTACGTTCATCTCGTCCGCGCCCGGGCAGACGACACCTTTGCGCCCCCAGTAATTGAATAATTGCCCATCCTGAGGTACTTTTGTGCGGTATGAAGCGGTCTCTCCTCGTGGGCTTCTGCATGATTCTTGCAGTTGCCGCGTTCGCTCAGGAGACTGCCCGTGAGGTCTTCCAGCAGGCGGAATCCAGGTTCCAAAGCGGCGACTACGAGGTCGCGCTCCAAAGATACGAAGCTTTGGTCCGGGATTATCCGTTCTCCGAGTACGTGCCTGACGCGCAGTTCCGACGGGCGGTCGTCATGTATCGCCTGGAACGCTACGAAACTGCACTGAGCCTCCTGCGGCGCGTCGAGGCCCGATATCGATCCACACGCTTTCTTTCTCTTGTTCCGTTCTGGAAAGGCGTCACGCTCTATCGCCTCGGTGACTATACGGAAGCAGAGCGCGAGCTGGAGCGGTTTCTCGACAGCAGTGCCCGTGAGATGCTTCGTCGGCAGGCGTGGCTCTACCACGCGCTGACCGTGCTTGCCGCCGACCGGCGCGAGGAGGCCGTCGTAAGCCTCGAAACCCTGTTTTCCGAAATCGACGTCCCCGAGAGTGAGCCGTACGCGCTATCGCTCCTGTTATCCCTCTATATCCGCGACGAAGCCTATCCCGCGGCGGTCTCGCTGTTCGACGAGTTGAATCCCGAGCTTATCGACGAGCAGTGGCGAAGCAACGCTCTCCTCTATGGCGCGGAAGCATTGCGGGCGGTCGGCCGCGAGGAGGAGGCCCTCGAGGTGTTCCTCGATCTTACGGATGATGGGCCGGCGGTTTCTGTGACCGCGTTTCGTCGCGCCTACGAGCTCTCCCAGCGCCTCGGACGGTCTGATACCGCTCACGAGGTGGTACGTAAGGCCGAGCAGTCATTGTCGGGCCGCGCGGATGTTCTCGCCGAGCTTTGGACGCAGGTCGGTACCGAAAGTTACCGCGCGGGACAGATCGGCGACGCAGAGCTCTACCTCTCGCGGGCTTGGGAGCTCGAGGAAGTGGATGTTCCCGATACCGTACCTCTATACCTTGCAGAGATCTACGCTGAACAGGACCGCAGGGGCGAGGCAGTGCGGGTTCTCCAGGAGGCACGAGAGCGGGGCGTGGGCGAGTACGGCGACCGCGTTCTGCTGCGCGAGGGCAACCTGCAGCTCGAGCGAGGCGAGCCGCAGGCAGCGGTTGAGATCATCGATGAGTTCGTGGCGCGATACTCGGGCAGCGATTACCGCGCCGAAGGCGAGTACCTGCGGGCATTCGCGCTTTATCGCCTCGGTCGCAACGAGGAGGCTCTCGCACAGGCACGCGAAACGCTTATCTCCGGGCGCGCTGGAGACTCCGAGAGCGAGCTGCTGTGGCTACGCTCGCTGCTGCACAGACGCCTCGGAGAGCTGGATGCTGCTGTGCAGAGTCTGCGCGAGTACCTGGCCGTGGCCCGGGACGATGTTGACGCCCGGATAGAGCTGGTAAAGCTGCTCTTCGAGCAGGGACGCTATGACGAGGCGGTAAGGCAGACTGAAGAGTTTCTCCGGGAGTCCGCTTCCCTCGAGCTGGAGCAGCCGGCAAGCTACGTTCAGCTGCGCTACGTCGAGGGGCTGTCTCAGGTTGCACGCAAGGAGTACGGGGCCGCGCTTGCCGCCCTCGGCGAGCTGCCGCAACAGCCTTCCTCGTACGAGGAGCTTGACGAGGACGGAGGAGACCTCCTCGTCATGCATCCCTACGCCTTGTACTACCAGGGGTGGGCAAACTACCGCTTGTCCCGGTACGAGGAGGCGGAGGGTTACTTCTCCGGGCTGCTTTCCTACGATGCCGACCACGAATTTGCCACCCGTGCGGCCTACCTCGCCGGATGGAGCGCCTTCAACCGCGGCGCTCAGAACGAAGCCGCCGGATTTCTGCGCACCGCAGTCTCCCTCTCCGAGAGCGAGGACGTGCGACGGCAGGCGACCCTTCTCCTCGGCCGGAGCCTGAAGGCAGTGGGCGCCTACGCGGAGGCCGACGCGCAGTTCCGAAACATCTTTGCCGATGCCCCGCGCTCCCCGCTCGCCGACGATGCGCTGTTCGAGTACGCCGAGGGTCTCGAGCGACGAGGACGTACAGATGAGGCTGTAGAGCGCTACCGGGTGCTCTTCGAGCGATATCCGGAAAGTCCTCTCGCAGAGGAGGGCATGTACCGACGCGCCGAGGTTCTCTTTCAGGAGGAGCGTTTCGCCTCAGCACGACAGGCATTCTTCGAATATCGGGCAAACTATCCCGAGGGGTCTCTCATCGCATCGGCCCTTTACTGGGGCGGGGTGAGTGCCTACGAGATTGGTGAGGTTTCGGGCGCCCTGCTGTTGTGGGAAACACTCGTTGAGGAGCATCGCGAGAGCCCGTTCAGGGCTGACGCGATGGAGCGAGCCGCCGAGGTCTACAGTGACCGCGGGGACTACCGGCGCGCGCTCAATCTCTACAGCCGACTCGTGGCGACGTACCCACGGCAGGCCGAAGCAGTCGGGGCAGCCGAGCGTATAGACGAGCTTCTACTGCGCATTGGCGGCCTCTCCGAGCGCGAGGCCAGGCTCTGGGTTCGCATCGAACAGAACGACCGTTCGCAGACCGCCGCCGGTCGGCGCGCCATACTGGATGCTGCGCGGATTTCCATTCGAGAGGGCAGCTCCGGGGTCGACCGAGAGAACCTCATCGTTCCCTTGCTGCGAGCGACCGCGGCGAAAGAGGATGAGGATCCGGCTGCAGCAGCGGAAGCTCACATGTTGCTCGGTGAGTACCACCTGCGCCAGTCACGACCGCGCGAGGCCCGCGAGGCGTTTCTAAACTCGGCGGCCACCGACACCTCCGAACCTACTCGCGCCGCGGAGGCGCTGTATCGAGCAACCGAGGCGAGCGTGCTGGCAGACCGTGTGGCCGAGGCGCGGAGCATCCTTGATCGACTGGAGTCGAGCTTCCCGCAATCTGAATGGACCGCACAGGCGCGCCGGCTCGTCGAGGAGGCACGATGATGAGGCGACCCATCTGTGCATTGGTGGTATATGGCGTGCTCATGGGACTCTTGCCCCTCGGCGCCTCAATGGCGCTTTTCGCCCAGGATGAGCGCGGCGGTGCGAGGCCCGGCCCCGAGGCGCCCGACGACACCGAGATCAAGCTTCCCGAGCTTCTGCTGCAAGTGGAGGAGGCGGAGCTCGAGCAGGTCCGTGCGGAGCTTCCCGAGACGGCCGAAGCGCGCCTCGGGGATGCCGGCATCCCGCTTCCTACCGAGACCGAGCTTGCCATTTCCCCGGCGGCCTTCGAGATTCCCGGTCTCGACGAAGGGGCGGCCGTGGCGACGGGAACGGGTTCGGGCGTTTCGCTTTACAGCGACGCCGTGCTCGGCCTCGGATCGATGAACCAGATCCTCGGCTCGCTCTCGCTCTACCGGCTCGGGGACCAGCCGCGGTTCCGATTGCAGTTCTCCCACGACGGGCGCGACGGATACAACTTCGAGGAGCCGGGGACCGGCTATTTCGATCGAACGGAGAATCTCTCGGGGTGGATAGAGGGGGGTGAGCGCGCGACGACTCGCTTCGAGGGCGGGTTCATAGAGCAAGAGCGCGGCCTGCAGGGGCAGCCTACCTTTTTCTCGACGAAATCACGTTTTCTCGATGCGAAGGTGGAGCTGGATGCTCCTTTTGGCGATCGCTACCGTTTCTCACCTCGCCTGGATGGAGGTTACGCCGAGCGCCTGCGCACGGTCACCGACGAGTCGCAGGCGCCGGCAGGCGCCGAGAGCTTCGTGAATCCCGGCGTGCGCCTGGGCGTGGAAACGACCCCCGGCACCTTCTACGCTGACGCACAGTATCTGCTGCGCTACCTCGATGACGACGAAGACGGCCTCGCCCAGGGAATTGGCCTCTCACTCGGCGCGGATCTTCTGCTCGGACGGCAGATTTCCGCCGGCGCGGAGGTCGGCGTGCTATGGCCCTTCGAAGACTACGTCTACGTTCCCTTCTCGCTGCGGCTCAGCGCAACCCCTGCGGAGGCGCTCACCTTGAACCTCGGCGGCGGCATGGAGGCCGCTCCGGTGCGTTTCAGCGATCGCTGGCAGGAGACTCCGACCTTTGCTACGACTGCGGATGACGGGGACGTCCCGGGATGGTACGAGGAGTACTACGCCACCGCGGGGCTTCTCATAGATGTCCCGGATGCTCCACTGAGCGCGGAGGTGAGTGGCCGTGCGGCCTGGAAGCGCAACGTACCGGATCTTCTCGGCTACGTTCCCACCGCAGGCGAGACCGGCTACACACTCGAGGATCGCCTCTCGGTGACGCCGGAGGCGAGCATGAGATGGGATTTCTCTCCGGTGGGGATCGAGGCCGGATGGCAGTCGTTTCTGCTCGATCGGGCGGAAATCGACCCCCTCCACGCCGGCCGGCTGGCAGTCGACGTCGGCAACGCCGATGAGACCCTTGGGGCGCGTGGGGAGCTCCGTGCGGAGCTCTATGACGATGTGGAGATGCCCCAGCTGGATCTCTCGGCCTACATAGATGTGAGCGAGGCGGTTCGCATATCGACCGATTTTCTCGACGTGCTCTCGCCCTTGATGTCGGATGGCCGCGCCCGCATCGGCCGAGAGTCCACCGACGATTTTCCCTTCGTCGAGCCCGGATTCCGGGTTGTTATCAAGACACGAGTTTCTCTCTGATATTAAGGAGCTGTACCTATGCTGACCCTTTTGGACCGAGGAGGACTGATCCTCGTACTTATTCTGGTTCTTTCCGTAATCGCGGTGGTGATCATCGTCGAGCGGCTGCTGTTCTTCCGCCGGATCCGCGGAGACGAGGAGACGATCATTCAGCGCCTTCGCTCCACCCTCGAGAAGGGTCACTATGACGAGGCGCTGAGCATCTGCGAGAACAACCCCAGCCCGGTGGCGAACTTGATGAGAGTGGGGATCGAGAAACGCGATCATTCGCAAGAGACCATCAAGGCCGCCATCACCGACGCCGCGAACCTCGAAATTCCGCGTATGGAGCGCTACCTCTCCTTCCTCGGGACCATCGCGCACATCTCCCCGCTGCTCGGATTGCTCGGCACCGTTACCGGCAACATCCGAGCCTTCGGCGTGCTCGGAGACTTTGCCGCGGCCGGCGGCAACCCCGCGTTGCTCGCGCAGGGTATATCCGAGGCTCTTGTCACCACCGCGGCGGGGCTGATCGTGGCGATTCCGGCGATCATCTTCTACAACGCCCTCGTGAGCAAGGTGAATCATCGCATCATTCAGCTGGAGAACCGCGTTACCGAGATGGTCTTCCTGCTGAAGGGGGAGCGCGATGCAGTTTAGGCGGCGGCTCAAGCCGGAGGCACAGGTTGATCTGATTCCGATGATCGACGTGATCTTCCAGCTTGTGGTCTTCTTCATGGTGTCAAGCACCTTTATTACCACCCCTGGAATCGCGCTCGATCTGCCGTCCTCGTCTTCGTCCGAGCCGGTGACAATGAACCGCCTCGTGGTGACGGTGGTGGGGCCCGAGGAAGTCTATCTCAATCGGGAACAGTATGCGCTCGAAGACCTCGAAGAAGCTCTCGCGGCCCACGCTGAAGAGATTCCGGCCGACGAGGAACGGGGTGGCGTACGGAGTGTCGTCATCGAGGCCGACCGCGACGTAACGTATGAGCTCATGGTTACGGTGCTCGACATGCTGCGTAACAACGGATTCCGTGCAGTGAACCTCAGCACGCTGCAGCAGCAGAACAGGCAGGGCGAATGACCACGCACGAGAAGGAGCGGCTCGGGCTGGCTCTTGCGGTCAGCCTGGTCATTCACGCAGTCGCATTTTTCATCGTTCAGTTCGGCGATTGGCGCGTTGCTCCCATGCCGGAGTTTTCAGGTCCGCTTTACGTGGAGATGGAGGCGCCCGAGGAAGAGCCGGAGACGGAAGAGGGCATCGCGCGGGCAGAGCCGTCACCCGAGGACCAGGTCCGGGAACCCGCCACCGAAGCGCCGGCCGCGGAGCCGCCACCACGCCAACCCGCACCGGAGCAGCCGGCGCCCGAGGAGCCCACCCCCGCGACAGCGCAACCGCGGCAGAGCGAGCCGCCCGCCCGTGCCGAGCCCGAGAACCGGCAGTCGGCACCCGACGCCGGAGCGTCCGCTCCGGCAGATCCTCTCGCCGGCCCTTCTCAAACCGGCGAGTTCGACCCCATGGCTCCCGACGGGCAGGAGAGGCAGCCGGGACAGCGCACCGCCCCGCCGCAGGACGACGAAATGCCGCAGCTGCAACCCGAGGCGGCGGCCACCGCTGCGGCAGCCGACCTCCCCGACTGGGCCACCAGGCCCCGGGAGACCGTCGAGGATGCCGGCATATCGACCGAGGGCGTCAGCGAAGACGAGATGCAGGACCTTGCCGAGAAAGTAGCCACCGATCCGGATTTCCGCCGCAGACTGCAGGACGTGACCGCCGCCCTCGAGCGACGGACAAGCGACGGAGCGGCAACCGAACGGGCACCACGGGACGGTCCGGATACCGGCCCGGAGGATGAAGCGAGCCCGGAGGGACGCACTCCCGGCGACAGCCGTTTCGAGTGGGTGGGCACCGGCAATCGGCAGCTTCTAAACCCGCCGGCCGTGCCGCCGGACTTCTTCAGCTCGGGGGACTTCGGCGGGCAGGTGCCTGCCGAGGCGAGCTTCGTGGTGGTCTTCGAAGTCGACCAGCGTGGAAACATCGTCCCCGGATCGATCATCTTTCAGCGGGGCTCGGGCTATCTGGACGCGAAGGAGAAGCTCCGCGGTCGCATCCGGGAATGGTCCTTCGAGCGGACCGCCCCGAACGAGGAGGACGCGACCGGCATCTTTACGCTGGTGGTCCAGCGGGAAGATATTCAGTAACCTATGCCGTTTCGCGCCGTAGCATTTGATGTAGACGGAACACTGTACCCGAACGCTGCACTGTACCTCGCCTCCGTTCCCTTCTTTCTCTCTCGGCCCCGGCTCATGCTGGGCTTCCGCCGTGTACGCCGCGCAATCCGCCGGGTGCGACCAATCGAAGACTTCTACGACCTGCAGGCTCGAATGCTTGCTCAGGAGCTCGGTGTGGACACCGAGGAGGCGAGAAGGGCGATCAATCGACGTATCTACGTCGCGGCTGAGCGCGTCCTCAGTGTGGTTCCCCGCTTTCCCCATGTGCGGGAGACCGTCGAGCGATTCCGGGCGGCGGGGATGAAAGTCGGCCTGTTGAGTGACTTTCCGCTCGGCGACAAGCTGAGCCGTCTCGGACTCGAAGGTCTGTGGGACGCCCGGGTGGAGGCCGAGCAGGTCGGCTACCTCAAGCCGCACCCAGAGCCCTTTCGTGCGGTGCTCGAGGCCCTCGGTAGTGAGGCGGGGGAAACTCTCTACGTCGGCAACAATTACGGCTACGATATTCTCGGTGCCGGGGCAGTGGGCATGCACACCGCTCACGTAACCACCCGCCCACACCGCAACTCCCGCGCGGATATGTCCTTTTTTCGCTATCGGAAGCTGGCCTCCTGGATTCTGGAAAGAGAAATCCGTTAAGAAAATTGTTTGTTATGATGTGCAGTATGTCCAAATGTCGTATATAATAGCGTAGAGAACATATAACTGGGAGTGGGAACGTATGGTATTCTCGGCCGGAAATGTCATCGTCCTATTAATTGTTCTTGTAATTCTCGCGATCTACCGGCAACTGGACCGCAACAACCGATCTCTGGAAAAGGTGAAGCGGTACGCAGAGCGCGTCCAGGCCGATCTCGACTCAATCGTCGAGGAGAAAGCGACGCAGATCAAGGACATGGGTATTGAGCTGGAGGTCCATCAGAAGGCCGCCCGCGAGGTGCTCAACCGAATCCAGAGCCTCGAGGACGGGCTCAATGAACGGGCTTCGCAGATAGAGCGGATCGGAACGCGCATCGGCGACTACGACACCGCACTCGACGAGTTGATGAAGATGACCTCCCAGGCGGAGGAGAACATCAACCGCATCCGTGAAGAATCCGAGTACATCGACACAGTCGGAAAACGCATCAAATCTTCGCAGGCACAGCTGCAGGAGCTCGAGGGCCGCATCCCGGAGATCGTCGACGAGTTCGAGGCGCGGAACGTTGAATCTCTCAAGGACGCCGAGGAGCGTGCGGTTCAGCACGCGGACGACCGCGTCGTGGAGATCCGAAACGACATCGAGTCCGCCGAGCAGCAGGTGCGGGGCCTCGAGGAGCAGGTGGGCCGGGCCCGCGAACGCGGCGAGGAGCTTGCCGGGGCCGTGGAGCAGGACATACGCGCACTGCACGAGGAGCTCCACGAGACCACCCGGTCCGAGGTTCAGCAGTTCAAGGCATCGGTCGATCAGTTCGCCTCCCGATTCGCGGAGGTCGAGGCCGA
The DNA here is from genome assembly GCA_009908925.1 of Spirochaetota bacterium. GTDB lineage: Bacteria > Spirochaetota > Spirochaetia > DSM-27196 > PWMO01 > JAAAOH01. The sequence goes on from JAAAOH010000055.1 coordinate 12,302, forward strand.
CTATCAGGCGCGCCTCGAGAGCGCCGCAGCCCGCGGCGAGAAGCTCGAGCACAGCGCCCTCGAGAAAATCAAGGAACACATACAGACTCGCTTCCGCGACGTCGGCGCCCAGGTCCAGGAGCTTGCCGCGGGCAACCTTGCCGAGTTGCGCGGTCACGTCCAGGAGTCGGTTCAGGAGATACAGACCGCCGCCGAGAGCTGGAAGGAAGAGCAGAAGCGCGTGGTATCAGGGCTCGGGGAAAGCCTCTCCGATCTCGAGCAGCGTTTCGGAGACCGCATCGGCGAGGTGGAGAAGCTCCGCGGTGACTACGCCGAGCAGCTCAAAAACCTCCGCGGCGAGCTCGGCTCCCGCAGGTCGGAGCTCGAAAACGAGATAACGAAGGTCAGAAGCGAGCTCTCCGAGAAGCTCACCGGGGCTACCGAAGGCGTCGAGGAGCGGGTGCTCGGCGAGGTGGAAAACCGCCTCTCCGATTACGAGGAGCAGATTTCCTACCGATTCAACAAACTAGAGCAGGTCAACACCGACCTCGACAACCTCGAAGGCGTGCTCCGGCAGGCCATGTCCGGCACCGAGGAGCGGATCAAGGAAGACTTCGCCGCCTTCGGTCGGGAGCTCGAGGAGCGCCGCCAGGAAGATCGTCGTGAGGCCGGCGAGGTCATGGAAGGTATCCGCAATGAGATGCAGGAGCTCGAAACCGGCATCCAGGATCTCAAGAGCCGTGCCTACGATAACGTCTCGGAGAAGCTCCAGGGCTTCGAAGACGATTTCCTCAGTGATCTCAAGAGCCGAAGCATTGCCATGGACCAGAAGCTCGTGGAATGGCAGCAGGGCGTGGACAATCACATCGAGGAGCTTGCCGAGCAGTTTCGCAGCGACCGCAGCAATATCGAGCAGCAGTACACCGAGGGGCTGCGCACCGGCCTCGCTGATCTGCAGAATCGCTTCTACTCCCAGTTCGAGAAGTTCGAGCAACAGGTCTCCGACTTCCAGCAGAGCGTCTCCGCTCGCATCCAGAGCTCGGAGGGCCAGATCGAGTCCTTCGAGGAGAGTACCCGCCAGGAAGTCGACGAGATGAAGAAGCGCGCCGAGCGCAGTTTTCAGCAGGAGTTCGCCCGTCACTCCGAGCAGGTCTCCGACCAGATCGATCGCTTCGAGAAGGAGTTGCACGGGCGCATACAGCAGCTGCAGGAGCAGGTGGAGGAGGGGACCAATGCCCTCACCGCCTCGGTCGAGAACGCGAAGTCCGATACCGCCGTGTGGCGGGCGCGCGTCGAAAACGACCTCAAGGGTGCCGAGGAGACCGTAACCGGCCGCGTCTCCGATCTCGAGGATCAGATACGGGAATCGGTTCGAAAGATGCAGAGCGAGTACGAGCAGGAGAAGGAAGAGCTCTTCGGCAAGCTTGCCTCGGAGCGCGATACCATGCGGGAGGATCTCGCGACACTGCGGGACCGGGTTTCCTCCTTGCGGGCCGATCTCGACACGCAGGTGAAGGAGTCGATGGACGAGTTCCGCAAGCAGTACACCACCCTCGAGCAGCAGCTTACCGAGCGCGCGGGGGAGGTCGCCTCGGAGAGCGAGGAGCGCATCAACGAGTTCAAATCCACAGTCTCCGACGTACGTGAGCAGTTCGACGGCATGCAGAAGAAGCTCTTCGGGCGCATCGACGACGAGGCGCGGATACTGTCCGTACGGCTCGAAGAGATAGACAAGCGCACCAAGAACTTCGTCGAGCAGACCAAGATCTTCGAGCGGGCCGATTCACTGAAGATCTCGCTGCAGGAAACCGTCGAGGATCTCAAGGCGGAGCTCTCGAAGGTGGAGGCTCAGCGCGATGAGGCTCAGGAGATACAGGCTCAGTTTGCAAAGATACGAAAGCTTTCGGGCGAGGCCACCGAGAAGATGACCCGGTTCCTCTCGGAGAAGCGCCGCATCGACGCGCTCGAGGATGACTTCAAGAAGCTCATGGGCATGTCGCAGGCGGTGGAGGTCAAGCTTCAGAACCTCACCGCGACGGACGACACCATCCAGACGGTGCAGGCGAAGCTTCGAGGACTAGACGACATCGAGAAGCAGGTGGAGGAGCGCTACGACCGCCTCGAGAAGAAGAAGAGCATCGTCGACGTCACCACCCAGGGGGTCGACAAGAACTTTCAGCAACTCGAAGACCTCGAGCAACGGCTCGAATCCCTCGATCAGGAGCTGCGCAACCTTCCGCAGCAGATCGGGACCCTCGAGTCGCAGGTGCGGGATCTCTCCGCACACAAAAAGGACGCCGATCAGGCGATGAAGCAGGTTTCGCAACTCGACGACACCCTCGCAGATATAGAAGCGCGGATGCAGGAGCTGCAGACCGCACGTGAGTGGCTGGCTCGCACCGAAACCCGCCTCGAAGAGGTAGGGCGCGAGGCGCAGGAACAGGTGAAGCTTCTCGGCAGCCTTCTTCGGGAGGACGGCAAGTCCGGTGGCTCCACCGGCAAAGGCGAGGGCGCTCCGTCGATGAGCGCCCGGGAGACCGTCATCAAGCTCGCGCGACAGGGCTGGAAGGTCGATGAGATCGCCCGGCAGATGAAGGTGAGTCGCGGCGAGGTGGAGCTCATTCTCGAGCTCGCCGGCAAGGCTACCTGAGCACGGGGCGGAGCGCGCCCTGTGCGGCGCGCTTGACGCCTCGATGCGGCCTGAGTACTTTTCCGACAAAGCAACAACTCAGAGGTATGTATGGCCGGCGAAGAACGCAATTTCGACGATACAGGTGCAGATACGGAAACGGAACCGACCCTCGGCGAGGAGAACGCCACCGTTCAGGAGTCGGCGGCCGGAGCCGGTGAGTCCGGCGGTGGGAGCGCTGCCGCGGACGCGAGCGATTCCGATGACGAAGTGGCGCAGCTGCGCGCGCGCGTCCAGGAGCTCGAGCACGAGAACAGCGAGCTCAAGGACCAGTACCTGCGCAAGCAGGCCGACTTCGAGAACTTCCGAAAG
>JAAAOH010000150.1 GCA_009908925.1 Spirochaetota bacterium
CACCCGAAGCTGGTGTATGGCTACCAGATGGTCGGGATGGTACTTGTATTCATGTTGCTCTTTTTTGCATTATTTAACGATATCCTCTTTCTGAGCGGCAGATGAGCGGAACGGTGGCCATGGTGAAGATCAAGCGTACGATACGGTTCCTGGTGCTTGCGGTTATGATGCTCTCGACCTTCGGCGTGTCCTGTGCGACGGCCGAAGTCGCCGTGCAAACCTCGCATGTCGGGTCGGTGAGCGCCATCGCCTACCATCCGGCAACCGAATCCATCGTCTCCGGCGGAACCGATGGCCGTATCAAGGTCTGGGGTATCGAGCAGGAGCGTATCATCCGGACAGTGCAGGCCGGGACGGCGGCAGTAACCGAGCTTGCCGTTCACCCCGAGCGCACCGAGACCGCAGTGGTGAGCCAGGAGTCCGGCTCCGACTACCAGCTGCAGGTATGGGACCTGGACACGGGACGCATGCTTTTCTCGGAAGCTCTGCAGGCAGCACCCACCGTACTCGGATACTCTCCCTCAGGGGATTTCATTCTCGTTGCCGAGTCCCGGATGTCCGGGATGCGCTACTTCGATTCTCGGAACGGACGCAAGCTGACCTACCCGGCGGTACCGCAGGGCATCGTTACCTACGCCACGGTCGCCGCAAGCGAGCGCACGGTCATGACCTACGTTGCCGCTGACGGGACTATCCGCTACTGGGACCTGGCAGATCGAAGCATTCTCGGCGAGGCACGGACTCTGTTCGACATGGCCCACATGGAAGTACTGCAGAACAAACGCTATGCAGCCGCCGTCCATGAGGGAGATCTGGTCGTGGTGGATATCGTCGAGGGGAACCTTGTCGACCGCGTGCCGGTCGGGCGGGTCAACTATCTGACGGTGGCGCCGGAGACTGGACAGATCGTGTTGCTGGAAACACGTGCGGGCGGACGACGCGTGACTATCTACGAGTTCGACGGGGATTTCCTCAATCGTGAGCGCATACTCGAGAATGAGGAACTCGATCGGATGAACGTGGTTGCACTGGCAGGCTCGCGCCTCTACGGTGGCTCCGACGACGGCGAGCTCTATGTGTTCCGTTCCTCCGATGGGGGCGAGGAGGCACTCGTCCAGAACGTCGTGGCACCGATTCATGACATCGCCCTGCTCGACGACACCCTGTTCGTGAACGTCGACGAGGAGATCACAGCGATCCGTACGGACTTCTTCACCACGAGCAGAGGACGGCTGGATCGCGTTGAAACCGTCGAGACCTCCGGGGTGAATAATCCGGTTGAGGCGCCGGTCAACATGACGGCCCTCTCGAACGGCACCCTCATTCTCTGGGGAACCGAAGGCGAAGAGGACTCGACGCTGTACCGGTTTGCGGATGACGAAACGTTCGAAGAGGTGTTCAGCTCCGACGCGCGCATTCACGCGGTGGAGGAGTTCGACGGTACGGTTCTGCTGCTCAACCGCGCCGACACTCTGTTTCAGCTCTCACTCGAGGACTTCGAAGAGGAGCTCCGCTACTCCTCTCTCGGGATGGAGGCGGTGGCCGGTACGGAGCAATACGGAATCGTGGTCGGAAAGTCGCGCACGAGCTCTTTCGAGTCTGCGGTCCTCACGATCGATCCGATCACCCGCGAAACCGTCGGCCTCGAGACCGACGCATTCCTCGTCTTCGACCTCGCCTACGACCCGGAGACGGGCGACCTCTACGCGCTCGGCATCACACGGGAGGACGAGACCGCAACCACGGTCACCCGGTTCTCGGGTTCGGCTGATCTCACCCGTAGGACCCCCATCTTCAGCCTTCCCGGCGAGTATCTCGACGGGAACCTGGCCATAGATCCCGAGAGCGGCGCCCTGTACACCTCGATCGGCCGCTCGGGGATAACGCGCGTGACCGCTGAGGATGATGAGGTCTACGGCGGCACCACCCACGCGGCACAGCGCCTCGAAAACTCCGGCGGCTACCTCTGGTCGGTCAACCGTGACGGCAGCGCCACGCTGTGGGAGCCCGAGAGCGGCGAGCGCACCGGAGACCTGTACTTCTTCAAGGATGGGGGATGGGCGCTCATCACGGCCGCCGGCCGCTTCTACGCCTCTTCAGATCAGGCGCAGCGCTTTGTCGCTGCGATCAACGCGAATACCGCGACCGAGTCCTTCCAGCTTACGCTGCCTGACTGATCGCGGTGCGTGCGCCGGCAATCATTTCAGGTCGGACGGCGGGTTCTCTCTGACAACACGGATGGCTTCGGCAACTGCATCGCGCACTTCGCCGTAGTGTTCCTCATCGAGGGCGGGCCTGTACACGCGGCCGAGGAGCGTGGCACGGTACAATGGGGGAACGTGGTTCAGCGCATAAGCTGCCATATCGAGCACGCACTCTTCGGTGCGACAGACGCCCGCGTTCTCCTCGAGCGCGAGCTGGCGTTCGAGCTCCTCGACCACCATGTTCTCCGCTTCGTTCTCGAGATCGTCGAAATTGTACTCGTCCTTCAACGCCATGCTCTCTCAGCCTCCTT
>JAAAOH010000046.1 GCA_009908925.1 Spirochaetota bacterium
CGAGATCACCCACATGCTCAGAGAGCTCGCGCACAGGGAGGGCCGCCTGGTCGTCTTCTCGACCCACGACCTCGCCATCGCCCGGGAGACCGCGGACCGAATGTGGCTGTTCATGCCCGCAGAACGCCTCGTTCAGGGTGCGCCGGAAGACCTCGCGCTTGGCGGCATGATCAGGGAGGCGTTCTCCCGCCGCGGGGTGAGCTTTTCCGAGGACGGCTCGCCCGCCGGGCGTCCCTCAAACCGGTATCCGCGTGTGTCCGTCGAAGTTGCCGGCCCAGCCGGCACAAGATCGGATTGGACACGTCGTGCGATCCGACGCGCGGGATTCGCTGAAAGCACGCCGGGGCACGGTTCCGTGGAACCTGATACGGTGCTCCACCTTCGGGTAACGGCCTTCGAAGACCAATGGGTCATCGAGACCGAGGGCGAGGAGCCGGAATACGCGGATTCGATACTGGAGCTCGTCGGACGCCTGCGACGTCGGACTCCGGGCGCAAAGTAGGTACTCCATTTCGGCGTATTGCGTTCTCCGGACTCCAGTTGATGGCGACGTCGTCCGGATCCGGCTGATGATGCCTGGGTGCGTGATGATGCTGACCATGTGGAAGTTGAGTCAATGCTTGGGTCGCGGCACTCTCCGGTTTCCAGGGTCGAGGCCGCTCGCGCCCTCAGTAAGCTTCCGGCGCCCCGATGACGTCGCGGGGTTTGGAGCCGCGCTGAGGCCCGACTACGCCGATGCGCTCCATTTCCTCGACGAGGCGCGCCGCGCGGTTGTAGCCGATCTTCAGCCGGCGCTGCAGGTAGGAGGCCGAGGCCTTGTTCGCGGAGACCACGATATCGATGGCCTTTTCCATGAGCGGATCCTCGAGCTCGCCCTGCATCGTCTCTTCATCCTCGTCGTCTATGAAGATCTCGTCGTCGATGTACTCGGGCTCACCGAGGGTCTTCACGTGCTCGACAACCCGTTCCACCTCCGTGTCGGAGAGGAACGCGCCCTGCATGCGCGTGGGGAAGGGATCCCAGGCGGAGGTGAAGAGCATATCGCCCTGGCCGAGAAGCTTCTCCGCGCCGCCGGTGTCGATGATGATGCGCGAGTCGACCTTGCTCGAGACCATGAAGGCGATCCGTGAGGGAATGTTCGCCTTGATGAGGCCGGTGATGACGTCCGTGGAGGGCCGCTGCGTCGCAAGCACGAGGTGGATGCCCACAGCGCGCGACATCGCCGCGAGGCGCGCCAGGGTCGACTCGAGCTCCTTGCCGGAGGTCGTCATGAGGTCGGCGAGCTCGTCGACCACGACCACGATGTAGGGAAGCGGCTCGGTGGCCAGGTTCCGCTTCTTGATCTTCTCGTTGTATGCGCCGATGTCGCGAACGCCGAGGGAGTCGAGCAGGTTGTAGCGACGCTCCATCTCGTAGATGCAGTACTGCAGCGCCTGAAAGGCCCGCTTGGGGTCGGTGATGACCGGCGTCAGCAGATGCGGAATATCGTTGTAGAACTTGAGCTCGACGATCTTGGGATCGATGAGCATCATCTTCACTTCCTGGGGGCTGCGGCGGTAGAGAATGGAACAGATGATGGAGTTCACGCAGACCGACTTGCCGGAACCGGTCGCGCCGGCTATCAAGAGATGCGGGGTTTTGGTGAGGTCCACGATCTCCACGTCACCGGGGATGTCCTTTCCGAGGGCCAGCGGGATGTCCTGCTTGCTCCAGAACTCGTCCTGACGGATGAGCTCCATGAAGCTGACGATGTGTCGCTTCTTGTTCGGGATCTCGATTCCCACCGCGTGCTTGCCGGGGATCGGCGCAACGATGCGCACGCTCGATGCCGCGAGACGCAGGGCGATGTTGTCGGCGAGGTTCGTGATCCGTGCGAGCTTCACGCCCGGCGCGGGGAGAATCTCGAACATGGTGATGACAGGTCCCTTGCGAATGCCGGTGACCTCGGCCTGGATTGAGAACTCCTCCAGGGTATAGCGAAGCACCTCGGCGGACTCGCGGGTCTCCTCGTCTATTTCCCAGTAGCCGGCCTGGTGATACTCATCGAGCAGGCCGTCCACGGGCACCTCGTATCGGCCGCGTCGGCGCTTCGACGTCGTTGCCGGGACGCGCGGCACCGCAGCGTCGGAATCATCATCCCCGGTCGCGGATACGACATCTCCGCGGGCATAGGCGATCGCCGGATCGTAGTCATCGTCGGGGTCGGTGAATCCACCCTCGGCGTAGATGACCTCGAGCTCGTCCTCGTCTGTGTCCTCGCCGACCTGTTCGTCGGCGGGCTCGACCAGCGCGGCTTCCTCGTCGGCGGTGGCGTCATCGTCGTCGCCGGCGGCGCTCCAGCGCCGGTCACGCCGTACGAGCTCTTCGATCTCCTCGGCCTCGAGCACCTCGGTCGGGTCCTCTACCACCTGCTCGATGTCGGTTTCGACGGCGCCCGCCACATCCGCGTAGCCCATGCTCACCTCGGGTTCTTCGGTGAAGCCCGAAACCCAGCGGGGACGACGGGGCTCATCGCTCGCGGCCTGAACATCGGAACGGTCTTCGATAAGGGCCATGATCCTTCGCTTTGATTCGCCCCAGCCGGCCGAACCGTCTCCTCGGTCGGCCGTGTCGGCCTTCCCCCGGAACGGGAGCCACTGCGAGATGCGAAGACCCGCCAGGCCGCCGCGGGCAACCCGCGCGACACCCACCGTGAGCACGGCCCCGGCCGCGAGAAACAGCAGAGCGCCACCCGGCTGCGAGAACACGGCCGCCGCCCAGCGAGTAATCGGTGAGGCGTCTATGCTGGCGTTGAACGCGAGTCGCAGGGAGAGCGAAAAGGAAAGAAAAGGCAGCACGAGCAGATTGATGACTGACAGGCTGCGTACACGAGTATCCCCTCGTGCTGCCGTAACCCCAAATCCGAAGAAGAAGAGCGGAATCAGAAATGCAGCGGCGTGAAAGCTCTCGAAGAGGATCCGTCCGGGCACTCCGATGAGTGCGAGCCAGAAGCCCTCGCCTGTCGCCAGTACGTGCGCAAAAAGCGATGTGAGAATCAGGACGCCGACTCCGAATACGGAGCCCGCCACTACTGCGTGTGACACGCGTTGCACCACTGCTGCTCCCCTCCTGCTTATTGTATCGGCGGCCTGCCGACGGCCTTGAGCCGAATTACCGCCCGTCGCGCGCCGTCTCAGGTCAGGAGAATGGTGAGGATGCCGAGGGGCACGAGATAGAGGGCAAACAGATACAAGCGCCCGCCTCGGACGAGACGCAGCAACAGTCGCAGGGAAAGCAGGCCCACCAGGAAGGAGCTCACCAATCCGGCGATGAGCGAGGCGGGAGGCACGGTCGCGGCAAGCTCACCCGCGTCTCTGAGGGTCAGAATGAGGGCTCCGAGAATCGCGGGTATCGAGATGAGAAAGGAGAACTCCGCCGCTTCACGCCTCGCAACGCCGGAGAGAAGCCCCGCCGAAATGGTGATACCCGCCCGCGAGACCCCCGGGAACACGCCGAGCCCCTGGGCGAAGCCGGCAAGAAGGGCGCGGCCGGCGCCCATCTCACCGTATCCGCGATTTCCTCCCGTAAACCGCGTCGAGACCAGGATGGCCGCGGTCACCAGGAAGAAGACGCCGACGAGCTTCGGGTAGCGCCCCGCCTCGAACCCGGAGATACCAAGTCCGAGCACTGCGGTCACGACAGTCGCGAGGAGCGCGAGCACCACGATACGCAGGTTCTCCGCGTCCGACTCGTCGTCTGCGCGTCGTGTCACCCATCGGCCAAGGGAGACGATGATCGCCCCGATTCGGCTCCGGAATACGAGTACGACTACCGCCAGGGTAGAAACATGGAGCAACACATCAAAAAGAACGGGCACATCGCTCTGACCGAAGAGATGCTTCAGTACCGCGAGGTGACCCGAGCTCGAGACGGGTAGGAACTCGGTCAGTCCCTGAACGACACCAAGCAGGAGGGCCTCGAACATGCTCACGTTGACTCCTCCGGGATTGTTTTCATATCGGGAAAGAACAGTCGGACCGTCTCCGCTATCGTTCGTTGATCGTAGATCTCGCCGTAGTATGCTGCCGCAACGAGAACCTTGCGAATGTAATGGCGCGTTTCGCGAATCGGCATTGCCTCGTGGAACAGGGGACCGGAGAGCGCGCCGTTCTCCCGTACCCAGCGTCGCACGCGTCCCTGGCCACCGTTGTAAGCGGCAAGCGCCGAGAGCAGATCACCATCGAAGCGCCCGAGCAGGTAAGAGAGGTAGTACCCGCCGATCGACAGGTTCGTGGCCGGGTCGGTGAGGTCGGGATCCTCTATCCGCATGCGGCGGGCCATGTCGGCAGCCGTGGCCGGCATGAGCTGCGCGAGGCCGGTAGCTCCCGCGTGAGACTCGATGTCCGCCGAAAAGTGGCTTTCCTCACGTACGAGGCCGTAGAAAACCGGCAGATCGATGCCCTCGACTTCGGTTACGTCCTCCATGGCGATGGAGTAAGCCCGCGGGTAGAGGATGCGTGCCGCTCGGGGAGTCAGGACGAACTCATCCCGGCTTCGTGCGCGCGCCATGAGCCGCAACGATTCGATAAGCAGCCCGTGCATCTGAATGCGCTCTGCGACATCCTCGATGGCCGCAACCGACATATCGTCGCTCTCGGCCATGGCGGTCTCATAGGCATGTACGTGGAGGCCCACCGAGAGGTAGCCGCCGACAATCGCCTCGGTATCCGATGCCGCGGCGCCGCCGTCGGAGCCGTCGTCGCCCACCGAGGTCTCGCCTGAGGTCTCGCCTGAGGTCTCGTCGGAAGCCGACGAGACGAGCGTGTCCGTTCTTCCGAGGCGCACGGCGGCAAGGAGACGATAGTAGGGGTCGGTGTCGATCCGGCCGAGCAGCTCCCGGGGGGATGCACCGCCGTCCGCCGCCGATGAGGCCTGGTATCGACCCTGAAGCGCAGCCTCCGCTGCGATGTAGAGGAAGCGCTCTGCGATGCCGTGGAAGCCGACCTCCTCGAGCACTTCACCGGCGCCTGCAAGCGCCTCCCAGGCACCGCGACGCACGAGCTCGGAGGCAAGTCCGTCGAGCATGCGGTCGAAGTACCACTCGCCGTAGGCGGCGTCGGCATAGCGGCGAAGGTCCTTTGCTGCGATACGAGGCTCCAGGACGGTGCGGGCGTCAACGATATTCCACAGCACGCGCCGCCGATCGGAGGGATCGGTGTAGTCCGACATCGCTGCGTCGAAGCGCTCTATGGCCGCCTGTGCATTCCCGCCGGCCCGGTAGAGACGACCCGCGTACTCTGAAGCGCGGGCACGCACTATCGGATCCTCGGCCGCCGACGCGTAGCCCTCGAGCATCCCAACACCGCGACTTCGATACCCGGCGCGCAGGAATGCGTGCCCCATGTCACGGGCGAGCCACGCGCTGACCGGCAGGCCTGCCGACTCGAGGGGCTCCTCTGCGTCGGCTGCGAGCGCGAGAAATGTCCTCGCCGCCTCATCGAAATCGCCTTCCGCCACCCGGGCCTTGGCGGAGAACAGCGAAAGCTCCGCTCCCGAGAAGGGTTCCTGCGCCGCGCTCCGTGCGATGAGAAAGACGTAGAGCCGCGAATGCTGCGGGGCGGCCGGAAGATCGAGAAAGAAGCGCCGCACCTGATCGGCCCACCCCTCCTCGCGAAGCCGGAACGCCGTGACCGCGCGCCACAGCTCGACCTCCTGCCGCCGGGGGTCCCAGGGATCCGCGTCCAGAAAGTCTCGCAGGGCACTCGAGTCGCTCTCCAGCGCATCGCGAAGCTCCGCATCGGCCTCCTGCTCGTAGAGGGCGAGGAAGCGCGAGTAGAGGAATGCCTCCTCATTCGGGTAGAGCCCGAGCGCGGTATCTGCTGCATCCTCGAGCTCCTCGTAGCGTTCCTCGGCCTCGAGTTGCGCGAGGAGCTCAGCCGCGGCGCGGCGGCGCCAGGGATCGCTACCGTGCTCGAGCTCGACCGCGAGCATGCGCCGTCGCATCCGGTCCAGCTCCAGCTCGCCGTAGATCTCGGCGAGATAGAATGCCGCGCCGGGACGAAGGCGGGTCACCTCCTCCAGGTCGAGGTCACGATAGTCGAGGTGGCGCAGGAAGTCGTAGTTCCCCCGCTCGAGTCGTTCTGCAAAAGTTTCTCGCGGTGTGCCCCAGACTTCATCCTGCTCCGCGCACGACGCGAGCGTTGCAACGAAGACGAGAGTAAGGCTGAACAGGCGCGCCGCGGTCCTAATGTGGGCTGCGGATACGATGGCCTCGTGCTCCTCCGGGAATGTAGGAAATGAAAAGGGGCGACAGGGCAAGGTGCATCATCGGCAGGTGCGCTTCGAGGGGAGGCAGTTCGGGGCCGCGAAGCATCCGGAAGACGAAGTACACGAGAAACGCCAGTGCGGCAAGTGAGAGAATCATGAACCCGACGAATAGAAGCACGTGACTCCGACGGCGGGGTTGTGTTCCTTCGGCAGGGCGTGAGTAGGCGATCGGTTCCTGCTCGTACTCCTCAGGCTGCCCTTCCTCGGATTCCCACGGAGCGGTCACGGGGCCGGCACTCGCGGCGGTCGCCACGGTCTCCTCCGCCGGCGTCTCCTCGAAGCTCTCTTCGATCTCGTCGATCTCATCGAGGCTCTCCCCGAGGTCTTCGTCGGTATCGAACTCCGTATCGAAGTCGTTGAGCTGCTCGGCTTCATCGAGCTCGTCCAGCTCCTCTAGCGAGCTCTCTTCAAGCTGAAAATCCGGTAGGGTGTAGGGCTCTTCATCAAGGGACTCGAGGCTGACCGAGAGGCTCTCGTACTCGCCGGTGGTCGCATCGGTCGCTGTGGCGTTGAGATTGCCCTCGGCATCGATTCCGAGGACCATGCTTATCTCCGGCTCGCCCTTGGCCGCCGGCTGGATACTGGAAACCACGAGACTGCCGATGTACTCGGCACGCTCCATTGACGTGTCCTCACCCTGATAGAGGTCGATCTGTACGCTGTCCTGCTCATCGTTCACCGTTGTGAGCACAAGCTTTTTCTTACCTGTGTGGGAACGCTCTAAGACAGGAAAGAAACTGCCGTCTGCGATCTTGATGCCGATTACCGAACCTGCCACGTTGCCCCCTGTTCTGACCGATCAATCCTAGTTCGTTATCGGCAGATTGTCAATTCGACCTTTGCTTGACATGAGTTAGGGGCCTACCGATAATGACGGCATGAGCTCGACCGTGACGACGGTGATTGCGCTGTTGGCGATCGCAGTCGCAATACTGTTCTTCGTCGTCCTATCGCTGTTCCGTCGTCGCGGCTCCCGCAGCGAGAAACCGAACGCCCACCGACGCGACCGTGCGGCCGCCATTCGAGACGCCAACAAAGCCCTCGCCCAGAATCCGAAGGATCACGAGGCGATGGAAGTGCTCGCGGGGGCCTACTTCGACTCCCAGGACTGGGAGAAGGCGATGAAGACTTACGGGATGCTCATCGACCTCGCGGCCACGGTTCCCGATGTCGATCAGCACACCGCCAACCTGCGTTACGGCATCGCCGCCCTGAAAACGGGGCACTACAAGGATGCCTACAAGGCGCTCGTCGTTGCGCGCAGCATGAACCCTGATGTCTTCGAGCTCAACTTCAACCTCGGGTATCTGGAATACCGCCGCAAAAACTACGAAAAGGCCGTCGCCCTGCTGCGAGCCGCGAACCGCGAGAAGCCCGGGCATCTCGAGACGCAGCGCTACCTCGCACAGTCCCTCTACCGGATCAAGAAGTTCAACGAGGCCCTCGAGATGCTGCGAAAGGTCGTCGACGCACAGCCCGACGATAAGGAAGCGCTGTTCGTGATGGGCAAGGCCTATTACGAGCTCGGCCAGCTCGAGCAGGCGGTGAAAGTCTTCAGTCACCTGCGGGCCGATCCCTCGTTCGGGCCTCGTGCAGCGCTCATGTCGGGCTCGATCCAACTGAAGTCGCGCCAGTACGAGAAGGCGCAGCTCGATTTCGAGCTCGGTCTCCGCCACGATGAGATCCCCGCGGACGTGCTCCTCGAACTGAAGTATCGTCTTGCGGTCACCTATATCCAGTTGCAGCACGTAGAGAAGGCCGTCCAACTCCTCGAGGAGATTCAGCGGACCAACCCGGACTACAAGGATGTCCGCCAGCAGATACAGCGCAACCGCGAGCTCTCCCGCAACCGAAACCTGCAGACCTATCTCATCGCCCCACCCTCGGAGTTCGTGGCGCTGTGCAGGCGCGTCGCCACCGGGTTCTTCGACCATGCGCGTGTGAAGATTACCGATGTATCGGTACATCGCAACGAGTACGCCGACATTCTCGCAGAGGTGGAAACCGCGAAGTGGGTCGACACGATTCTCTTTCGGTTTATCCGCACCAGCGGTCAGGTCGGCGAGCTGGTGCTACGGGATTTCCACGGTCGAATCAAGGATGTAAAGGCCGGTCGCGGCTTCTGCGTAAGCGCCGGCGAGTTCACCGAGGGCGCGCAGCAGTTCGTCGAAGCCCGCCTCATCGATCTGGTGGGAAAAGATCAGCTCATGAAAATTCTGCAGCGAGCCTGAGCACCAGAAGGGTCCGCTCCTCCGACAGACCCGGCACTTCCACCGGGATGATCTCCACCTCGTCGAAGACCTCACCCGCCACCGCCGCTTCGGCTTCAGCACGGTCACGACGCCCTTTGTACGCCACGACCGAACCGCCCGGCCCGAGCAGCCGCGCAAGCTCCCCGGCAAATGTGCGATCTATCGCGGAGAGTGCCCGGAATGTGACGACGGCGGGGGCGGTGGGAGCGGAGGGCGCCGGCGGGCCACCGGCCACCGCAGTGAGATCGCGGAAGTCGGCGTTGACCACCTTCACGTTGGTGAGGCCCGAGACTGCAGCGGCGCTTCTGAGAAACGAGCACTTGCCGCCCGACCGCTCGACGAGCACGACCTCGGTGCCCGGCAGCAACACAGAGAGCGGAATCCCCGGGAAGCCGCCGCCGGAGCCGAGATCGAAGAGGGCGCTCGTCACCGGCATCTGCGGCGCCGCTCCGGTCACCGCCGCGCCCGCAGCGGCCGCCGGGGCGACCGCGCCCCCGCCCGCAGTCGCCCCGGCGCGCTCGAGCTCACTGCGGACGGTCGGCAACCCCGCCAGGCTGTCGACGAAGTGACGCGTGATGAGCGCCTCGCCCTCGGCCTTCACGAGATCCCGCTTGCGGTTCCACAGCTCGAGCTCGGCGAGGTAGCGCCGCAGTGCATCGAGCTGCCCGGCACTCGCCTCGATGCCGAGGGCCTCGAGAGCGGGCGCGAGCAGGGCCCCGCGGTCCCCGGCCGCGCCGCCCTCGCCCATCAGCGTGCGCGCTCCCGACGGCCGAGACTCACCACCAGCACGGTTATGTCGGAGTTTCTCACCCCCGATATTCGCGACGCCTGCCCCACCGAGAACGGGCGGATCGCCTTGAGCTTCTCGCGCGCCTCGTTCGAAATGCCCTCTAGTCGGTCGTAGTCGAAACCGGTCGGAATCTTGAGTCCCTCGAGCTTGCGGAAGCGGTCGACCTGTCGCTCCTGCCGCAGAACGTAGCCCTCGTACTTGACGTCGAGCTCGACCTGCGTGAGCCACTCGCCCCGCGCGCCGGCGGCGAGGTCGGGAACAACTGCAGTCAGGTGTTCCATGGTGATGGTGGGGTCCTTGAGCACCTGATGGAGGGTCTTACCGCGGTGGCGGGCCGGATCGGGGGTCGCACGGCCGGCAGCGGGCTGCGCGCTCGGCGCCGCCCCGTTGCCGGCCTCCGCCGCCGCAAGCGCCGAGAGCACATCATCATCAACACGCCGTTTGTGGAGCAGTTCCTTTATCTCCTCGATGCGCTGCTCCTTCTCACGGAAGCGCTCGAAGGCCTCGCTGCTCTGCAGGCCGAGCTCCCGACCCTGGCGGGTCAGCCGACGGTCCGCCGAATCGTGGCGCAACGACAGGCGATGCTCGGCGCGCGAGGTGAACAGACGGTAGGGCTCTTTCGTGCCGAGGGTCACGAGATCATCCACGAGAACGCCGATGTAGGCGTCCGCGCGTGAGAGCACGACCGGCTCCTCTCCCCGGATGCTTCGCGAGGCGTTTATGCCCGCCATGAGGCCCTGGGCGGCGGCTTCCTCATAGCCGGAGGAACCGTTGGTCTGCCCGGCGATGAAGAGGCCGGCGAGAGGCTTCGATTCGAGCGACGGGTAGAGCTGCGTGGAGTCGATGTAGTCGTACTCGACGGCGTAGCCCGGCCGCGCGATGTGCACGTGGTGCAGCCCGGGGAGCGTGCGGATGAACTGCTCCTGCACCTTCTCCGGCAACGAGGACGATATGCCGTTTAAGTACATCTCTTCGGTATCGAGGCCTTCGGGCTCGACGAAGATCTGATGGCGGGTACGATCGGGGAACTTCACGACCTTGTCCTCGATGGAGGGACAATAGCGCGGCCCCACCCCCACGATCTTTCCCGAGTACAGCGGCGAGGCCTCCATGTTCTCCCGGATGATGCGATGGGTTTCCTCGGTGGTGAAGGTGATGTAGCAGGGCATCTGCGGACGCTCCACGTGGTCGTGAGAAAAGGAGAAGGGACGCATCTCGCGGTCACCCTCCTGCAGCTCCATCTCGCCGAAATCGACCGAGGAGGCCGCTACTCGCGCCGGTGTCCCGGTCTTGAGCCTGCCGACCCAGAAGCCGGCCTCCCGCAACGGGCGGTCGAGACCCCAGGACGGCGGCTCGCCGAGACGGCCGGCATCGGCGTGGTGGGAGCCGATAAAGATGCGCCCGTTGAGAAAGGTGCCCGTCGTCAGGACCACCGCCTCGGCGGTGAACCTCCGTCCCCGCTCGGTTATGACCCCCTGCACCCGCCGCCCGGCGGAATCGAGGATGAAGTCCACGACCGTGTCCTGAAAGAGCGAGAGCCCCGACTGCTCCTCGAGCGCCTGCTTTGCCCGTGTGTGGTATGCGGGCTTGTCCGCCTGCGCCCGCGGGGCCTGCACTGCGGGGCCTCGACTACGGTTGAGAATCCGGAACTGTATCATCGTGCGATCGATGAGCCGCCCCATCTCACCCCCGAGCGCATCGATTTCCCGCACGAGGTTGCCCTTGGCAAGCCCGCCGATGGCCGGATTACAGGAGAGCTTTCCGACAGCATCGAGACTCTGGGTAATGAGGAGTGTCGAATGGTCGAGACGGGCGAGGGCCAGGGCAGCTTCGATGCCGGCGTGACCGCCACCGATGACAATGGCGTGGAAATCCATACTCAAGCGTCGGTGAGAAACGACAGCTCGTCGCCGATCTTCTCCGCGCGACCGGTGTTGAGCTCCAGAAGGCGCCTGAGGTGTGCCATGCTCTCCGCGTCGATGAGCTCGAAGCGGAAACCGAGATAGTGCATCTCCCGGTGCACGCAGCGTGCGTCGGCGTGTATCTCCACGGTCGAGCCGGGCAGTGCGATATCGATACGGACCGCGTCGCCGATGGACACATCGTCGGGGCGCTCCGGATTCGTCAGAATCCCCTTGAGGGAGACGTCGACGAGGGTAAACGGGATGCTGTCATCCCCTACCCGAATAGTGCCGCCGGTCTCGAAATCGGTGCGCGTGAACTTCCGTTTCTCCATGCGAGTTCTCTTCATCTAATATGCGAGAGGCGGGCCGCACTGTCAACGGCGGCCGGTGCCGCGGGCCGCGGATCCCCGGCCCGACGACAGGCTCACTTCCCCACGCAGAAGTGCGAGAACATGGTCTCGAGCACATCGGCGGAGGTCACCTCCCCGGTAATCTCGCCGAGGGCGCCCACCGCGTCACGCAGATCGAGGGCCACGGCGTCCGGCGATACGCCCGCGCGCACGGCCTCCTCCACCAGCGCCAGCGCGCCGGCTGCACGCTGCAGAAGATCCCGTTGTCTCGTGGACTCGATTACCGGCTCGCCGGCGCCCGAGGCGTCCTCCGGAAGAACCCGGCGCCTGACCTCCGCGAGCAGGGCCTCCACGCCCTCACCCGTTTCCACACTCAGGGGAATGAAACCCGGCGGCGGGGGGGCCGCAGTCAGGTCGGTTTTGTTCCATACGCCGAGGAAGCGGGGATGCGCGGCCATGGTCCGACGGTCCTCCTCGGTGACTCCCACCGTCGCATCGACCACATAGAGGACGAGCGCCGCCGCCTCCACCACGGTGCGGCTTCGCCGGATACCCTCCTCCTCGATGTCTTCCGCCGCGGCCCGGAGCCCGGCGGTGTCGACAAAGCGTACCGGGACTCCGTCGAGGGACAGAGGTGCCTCTATGTAGTCCCGTGTCGTACCGTGCTGCTCGGAAACGATCGAGCGCTCCTCGCGCAGAAGCAGGTTGAAGAGCGATGATTTCCCGGCGTTCGTGGGGCCCGCGATGGCGCACAGCGCCCCTTCCTGATAGATGCGCCCCGTGCGATAGGTCGCGGCGAGACCCTCGATCTGCCGGCGAAGCTCCACCACACGATCGACTGCAATATCCGGCGCCTCGACCTCCTCATCCGGGTAGTCGAGCCCGAGCTCCACGCCGGCGAGCACCTCCACGAGCTCCTGTTTTATCGCGTCCACCCGATTGTGGACCGAGCCCGAGAGCCGGTGGACGGCGAGCGCGTGGGCACGACCGGTGGTCGCGGAGACGACCTCGTGGACGGCCTCCGCTTCGGTCAGGTCCATCTTGCCGGCGAGGAACGCGCGAAGGGTGAACTCACCCGGCTCGGCGCTGCGGAATCCCACGCGGTAAAGCAGTCCGAGAATCCGCTCGACGCCCGCCGGACTACCGTGACACATGATCTCGGCGCACTCCTGACCCGTATAGCTTGCCGGCTCGCGGAAAACGAGGACCATCACCTCGTCGACGTCTTCTTTGCTTACGGGATCGACGATGCGGCCGTGCACGGTGGTGTTTCCGACCGCCGCCCGCAGCCGGGCGGGTGCACTGAAAAGGCGCGCAAGCAGGTCGACCGACCCGTCGCCTGTCGTGCGGATGACCGCGAGGGCGGCATGGCCGACCGGCGTCGCCGGCGCCGCGATGGGTTCCCGGGGGATGTGTTCGCTCATCGTGGATGAGACTGTAGCGGCAGCGGCCCGACGTTGCAACGGGCGCACCGGATGTTGATGCTCTCGGCGCCGCGTGTGCTACACTGTTGGCGGAGCACACCTGCATGATCGAAGCACCGGATCTTACCGATCTCGACCCGAAGGACGCGAAGCGGGTCGTTCTGGACTACATCGTCACCCTCAAGAGAACGCGATCGAAGCGAGAAGAGCTCCGCACGGAGTTCGAACGCTGGGAGCGTCGACACAGACTCGCCGAAGAACATGGCGAGCAGGAGCTTGCCGCCGAGGCCCTCTCCCGAGCCCGGGAGGCGGTGGAGGAACACGAGCGCCTCGGAGCCGAGGCACGTGAGCTCGAGGTGGTGGTTGAGACACTGCAGTCACAGCTCCGCTCGCTCGAGGGACGGCCTCGCCGGGCGGTCGACGCCGAGGCGCTTCTCTCCGCGCTCGAAGGCGTAGTCGGGTCGGACAATCGGACCAGAGAATCCATAGAGAAGCTCGACGTCGAGGCTGAGCTCGATCAGCTCAAGAAGAAGCTCTCCCCGGAGGAATAGAAGTGTCGCGGAGGGCTCTCTTTCCGGGCGTGGCGCGCCCGCTCATATTCGCCCACCGGGGGTACTCGGCACGGGCACCCGAGAACACCCTGCCGGCCTTCGAGGCCGCCGCAGCGGCCGATGTTCCAGGCATCGAGCTCGACGTGCGGCTCTCCCGCGACGGCGTCCCCGTGGTGGTTCATGACGCGGATCTCATGCGGCTGGCCGGCGTGGACGCCTCCATCGGGCAGCTTACCGCGGCCGAGCTCGGCAGCGCCGACGTCGGCTCGTGGTTCTCGCCCCGGTTCGCCGGAACCGGGATTCCGACGCTCGAGGAGGTGTTTGCGACGTTCGGGGATGCCTTCTACTATGACGTGGAGATCAAGCACCGGCGGGGCGATCCGACAGCCTTGATCGACGCCGTCCTCGGGGAGATTGCCCGACGGCGACTCGAGCATCGAGTCCTGCTATCGGCGTTTCACCCCGGCGTGGTGTCACAGGTCCGCCGCAGCAGCGATACGCTGCCGGTCGCCCTGATCTTTTCGGCCCATCGGGACGTGCCTGTCAGCCTGCGCCGCGGCGAGGGACGCTACGTCGCGATGCCGGACGTGCTCAAGCCCCACTGGGCCGAGCTCGCCCGCCCGAGCGCGCGACTGCTCGGCCGCCTGGACACGAGACCTCGCATCGTGTGGACTGTTGACGGTGCCGAGGCTCTCGACACGCTGGAGGGCAAACGCTTCGAGGGCATCATCTCCAATGACCCGCCGGCGGCTCAAGCGAGGTGGGTGGCCGGATAGGTCGACCGGGCTGGTCTCAGGGGAGCGTGCGGGCAAGATCGGTTGCGAAATTCGCACCGAGACTGCGAAAGGCGGCTGATATGGCGCTCGAGGCGGTGTTGCCGCGGCTGCGCTGCGTCATACTGCTGCGGTACAGCTCTTCGCCGGTTTCGAGGTCGAGCACCCTCAGCTCTCCACGGACTTCCACCGAGACGCTATTCTCCTCATCGAACTCCGTGATGGAGGCCGTACCGAGAACGGCACGCTCGTAGTTGCCGTCAAAGCGTTGCCTGATCAGACTGACCCTGTCTCTTTCTCCGAGATCGAGAAACCTGCGGGGTTCGAATCGCAGCGCAGAGGTGGCAAACCCGTTCTGCGCGAAACCGCTGAGCAGT
>JAAAOH010000224.1 GCA_009908925.1 Spirochaetota bacterium
GCGCGCGACAATTCTGAAAAACCAGAGTAAATGGAGGTTTGATTTTATGGCACAGGTAACCACACCCGGCAGGTGGCGCGGACTGAAAGGGACAAGCAGAAAAGGCGACAAGTTCGCAATCCTCGCCTTCGACCAACGCGGCAGTTACCGCCGTATGCTGCCCGAGAAGACGACGTTCGAGGTAGCCGTGGACATAAAGACCGAAGTCGTGTCGACTCTTTCCGAGCATACCAGTGCGGTACTTCTTGACTACGTCTATGGGTACAAGCCGGCACTGGAACTTGCAAACAACAGTGGCCTGCTGCTAGCCGTTGAGAAGAGCGGCTACACCGGGGACTCAACCTACCGGCACATGGAAATAGAGCCCGACTGGAGCGTGGCTAAGATCAAGCGTTTCGGGGCTTCGGCCGTGAAACTACTGGTTTACTACAATCCCGACATAGATGATCTTGCCCGAGAAATCGAAGAGGTCGTCTCGCGCGTGATCGAGGAAGCTCACAAGGCCGATCTCCCGGTGTTTCTTGAACCGCTTTCTTACAGCGCTGATCCCGAAGTGAAGAAAGACAGTGCGGAGTTTGCGGCGATCAGACCACGCTTGATCGTGGAGACCGCACGGCGCCTGTCTGCTCTCGGGCCGGATGTCATGAAGATGGAGTTCCCGGTAGACATCTTCCGCGATGACGCGGACGTTGAACAGTGGAGGACTCACTGCAAAGAACTGACTCACGCGTCGGCAGTCCCCTGGGTGCTCCTCAGCGCCGGCGTTGACTTCGAGGACTTCGAACGGCAACTCGAGGTGGCGTTGAAGGCCGGTGCGAGTGGCTACCTTGCAGGACGCGCTATCTGGAAAGAATCGGTAACAATGGATCCATCACAGCGGGCCCAGTTCCTGAAGACTACTGCAGCTGAACGTGCCAAGCGCCTGAACGAGATGGTAGACCGCTACGCGGTACCCTGGACGAAGTACTTTGAATATGGCCCTGTGAGCGATTCGTGGTACACCGCATATAGTGAATAGGCTCGTAGCCGCGCCCCGCTGTCACCCGTGCGCCGCAAGAATGAGCTCGTCCATCGATCGTTTCGGAACGTAGTGTGTACCCGCGTCATCGCGATAGTACTTGATGCTCCCGTCGGAGGGGAGGGCGACGATCCTCGAGTCCTCCACGGGGGCGCCGAGTGCGACGACGACAAGGGGCTCGTAGCGTGAGTCGATGGAGAGCTTCGTGCGAAGCTCGTTCCAATTCACCGACGCCACGATGCAGCCGCCGTATCCGTCCTCGGTAGCCGACAGCAAAAGGTTCTGGCACGCAAGGCCCATATCGCACCAGACGAACTCGGGCTTCACCTTTACCTCGGTATCGTGCAGGACGACGACGTAGGCTGTCGGGCGCTCACCGGCTTCCGGTCCGTCCCAGTCGCGTATGTAGCCGGCCCACTTCAGAAGGGGGAAGATCTGTTGGTTCTTCGGCAGGTCTGTCGCCAGGATGTAGCGTAGCGGCTGGGCGTTCATCGCCGACGCCGAGTGGCGAGCGTTGGACGTCCATTCTCGGAGCTGGGCCATCGTGATGGGGCGGGTTTCGTCAAAGCGGCGATAGCTACGGTTTTTCTGTGCGAGCTCGTTCATCATTGGTGGGCTCCCTGTCTCTGCGATTGTGGGTTCTCATTCTAGGCCGCCGCGCCGGTAATGCCAAGTCCCGCGCGAGGACGTCCCGGGCGCCCATTTGGCGGGCGCGGCCCTTCCGGGCGCCTCGCCTCAGAAGCTCCGCCGCCTTGCCCCCCGGGCGCCTGTTATCGTATTATCCGATCGAAACCATAGTAGTAATCTTTTCGTGGCACACGCCCGTATCAGGAGAGAAGCCGCATGGCCGCACACCCTAATTCTTTCGGTGCACGTTCGACATTCAAGAGCAAGAGCGAGACCTTCGACTACTTCAGTCTATCCAAACTCGCAGACGCGGGGTTCCCCGGCATCCACCGGATGCCGTTCTCCGTCCGCATACTTCTCGAGTCGGTGATGAGAAACGAGAACGGTCGCGAAATAACGGCCGAGCATGTGAAGGAGCTCGCCGCATACAACCCGACACAGCCGGCGGAGACCGAGCTGCCGTTTAAGCCTGCGCGCGTCCTGTTGCAGGACTTCACCGGCGTGCCATGCGTGGTCGATCTGGCGGCGATGCGAAGCGCCATGGATCACCTCGGAGGTGATCCGGCACGCATCAACCCCGAGCTCGCCGTGAACCTGGTCATCGACCATTCCATCCAGGTTGACTTTTTCAACCGCACCGACGCGATCCAGCTCAACGCCGACATGGAGTTCAAGCGAAATCGCGAGCGGTACGAGTTCCTCCGGTGGGGCGAGCTGGCCTTCGAGAACTTTTCGGTGGTGCCGCCGGCGAGCGGCATCTGCCATCAGGTGAACCTCGAGTATCTCGGACAGGCCGTCCGGGCGACGGACTCCGAGGACGGCGGCAATCGCCTTGCGTACTTCGACTCCCTCGTCGGGACTGATTCCCATACGCCCATGATCAATGGGCTCGGCATCCTCGGTTGGGGCGTGGGCGGCATCGAGGCGGAGGCCGGCATGCTCGGCCAGCCCATCTTCATGCTGGCACCGCCGGTCGTCGGCGTGAAACTCACCGGCAAGCTGCGACCCGGGATTACCGCCACCGACCTGGTGCTGACCGTCACCGAGATGCTTCGCGCTCACGGCGTGGTCGGCAAGTTCGTCGAGTTTTTCGGACAGGGGCTTTCCGGGATGACCGTGCCCGACCGGGCAACCATCTCCAATATGGCGCCGGAGTACGGTGCAACCGTCGGCTACTTCCCGATCGACCGGCAGACCCTCGACTACATGTACGCCACCGGGCGTCCCCTGGACCTCATCGAGCGAGTCGAGGCCTACGCGAAAGAGCAGAACCTGTTCCGTATCGACGAGACCCCCGACCCGGAGTACCAGGATGTGCTCGAGCTCGATCTTTCCACGGTGGAGGCGAGCATCGCCGGGCCCAAGCGGCCGCAGGACCGCATCGCCCTCTCCGATGTCCATCGGGCCTGGGACCACAGCCTTAGCGCGCCGGTGAAAGATCGCGGCTTCGAGGTTGCGACCGCGGAGCTCACCAAAACGGCGACCGTGACCCTCGACGACGGCACACGGACCGAGCTGCGCCACGGAGACGTTGCCATCGCCGCCATCACGAGCTGCACGAATACCAGTAACCCGTCGGTGCTCCTCGCCGCCGGGCTCGTCGCCAAGAAGGCGGTCGAGGCGGGTCTCCACACGAAGCCCTTTGTAAAGACGAGCTTTGCGCCGGGCTCCATGGTGGTCACGGAGTACCTCAAGCGCACGAATCTCATGACCTATCTCGAAGCGCTGGGGTTCTACCTCGTCGGCTACGGATGCACAACCTGTATCGGGAACAGCGGGCCGCTTCCCGAGCCCATTGCACGGGCGGTGGAGGAGCATGACCTCGTGGTCGCGGGCGTTCTCAGCGGAAACCGCAATTTCGAGGGCCGCATCAACCCGCACACCAGGGCGAACTTTCTCGCCTCACCACCGCTGGTGGTGGCCTACGCCCTCGCCGGGAACGTCGGCGTCGATCTCGAGAACGAGCCGATGGGCCACCGCGAGGACGGCTCTCCCATCTACCTCAAGGACCTGTGGCCGAGCGATGAGGAACTCTCTGAGTACGTGAAGAAGGCGCTCGACCGCGACGCCTTCATCGAGAGCTACGAAGGACTCGAATCCTCCAACGAGCAGTGGAACAACATAGACGTATCCGGCTCCACCCTCTACGACTGGGACGAGGACAGCACCTACATCCGCGAGCCTGATTTTTTCACCGGCATGAGCCCCGAGGTCGCGCCGATCCGGCCGATCGACGCCGCGCGCGTTCTGGTCTGGGCGGGCGATTCGACCACGACCGACCACATTAGCCCCGCCGGCGCCATCGACCCCGACAGCCCCGCGGGCCGCTACCTCATCTCCAGGGGCGTGGAGAAGAAGCACTTCAACTCCTACGGCAGCCGTCGTGGAAACCACGAAGTGATGGTGCGAGGCACCTTCGCCAACATCCGGTTCCGAAACCTCCTCGCCCCCGGTACCGAGGGAAGCGCCACCACCTATCACCCCACCGGTGAGGTAACCGACATCTACGATGCCTCGGTGCGCTACCGCGAGGCCGGTGTGCCGACCATCGTGATCGGAGGCAAGGACTACGGGATGGGCTCGAGCCGAGACTGGGCCGCCAAGGGCCCCTTCCTCCTCGGCGTGCGCGCGGCAATCGCCGAGTCCTTCGAGCGGATCCATCGCAGCAATCTGGTCGGCATGGGCATCCTGCCGCTGCAGTTCAAAGACGGCGAGAACGCGGAATCCCTCGGGCTCGATGGATCTGAGACCTTCTCGATCAAGGTGGATGATGGCCTCAGGCCCGGCCAGGACGTCGAAGTCGAGGCGAAGAAGCCGTCGGGCGGGACTGTGACCTTCACGACACGCTGCCGCATCGACAGCCCGGTTGAGGTCGACTACTACCGAAACGGTGGCATCCTGCAGACGGTGCTGCGGAAGTTTATGTCACGCTGAGGTGGTCCCCGGCCCCCGGCCCGCGGAGCCGCGGCGAACCGGAGTCACGCCCTGCAGCGGACGTCCACTCCGCGTCCTCCCCGTTCGCTCGTCTCGCCCTGTGGGCTCGACTCGGCTCACGAGGTCGGACTCGAGCGGACGCCCGGCGCGGGCGTGTCGCCGTCGATGAAGCGGCCCCGCGGGCCGGGGCGCGTTCTGGGTTGTAAGCTGTCGATTCGAGGAAGGGCGCAGATCAGGTGCTCCGCATTGCCCGCGGAGCCGTGGCGAACCGGAGTCACGCCCTGCAGCGGACGTCCTCTCCGCGTCCGGGAGACGTGTTGATGGGATTCTTTCGTCGATTGCTCGGCGGTGACAAACGACGCATATCGGACATCCCCGACGAGCTCTGGGCGCAGGCCCTCGATGAGCATCCGATCGTACGGGCGCTGTCCGCCCAGCAGCTGTCCCTGCTTCGGATCCGCACGGGTGAGGTTCTCTCACGCATCAGCATCGATACGGCCCGCGGCGTCGATAGAAGTGAGGAGCTTCGTCTTTCGGTGGCACTTCAGGCGGCACTTCCGGTGCTCGAGCTCGGTGTAGAGTGGTACCGGGCGGTCCGCACTATCCTGCTCGTCCCGGATGAGTACGAGACGGAGCTCACAACCGTGGATGAGGCCGGTGTCGTTCACGAAGGCGTGGATACGATCAGCGGCGAGATGGGCCATCAACAACCTGTCGTGCTCTCGGTGGCCGACGTGGAGGCTTCGGGATGGGGTGAGGGGTACAACGTCGTCATCCACGAAATGGCCCATGTAATAGACGCGGCGGACGGCGAGGCCGACGGCGCGCCGCCGCTTCCGCCGGGAATGGACTCCGGGCACTGGGGCGCGGTATTTGCCGCCGCCCGAAGTGACCATGAGCGTCGGGTGCGGCGGACGGAAGCTCGCATCGCGAGCCGTTCGGGGCGGGCCGCGGGCCGGGCGCCCGTCCTCGATCCCTACGCCGCCGAGGGCCGCGAGGAGTTCTTTGCCTGCAGCGTGGAGCTCTTCTTCGAGCGTCCGCGGCGACTCAAGCGGGCGTATCCCGAGCTCTTCGAAGAGCTGCGGTCCTTTTTCGGGATCGACCCGAGCGGGCTATCGGGCGAGTAAGTGCTCCCAGCGGATGCCGGTGCCGTCCCGGATGTCCCGGGCCGCCCGCGCGCCCTTTATATCAGTCCAGTGAAACGGTGAGAGACCGGGGGCCAGGTTCTTCTCACTTCGAAGCGCCGCCGCGTTGTCGTCACCTATCGGCTCGCCCGCTGCTATGTCCCGGGCTGCCAGTATGGAGCGGTTCGATCGTCCGTAGTTTGCCTGTTCCGAGGGAGCCAGTCTTTTCACCCCGTCGCCGAGTATGCGTGATAGGCGATCCCCGCCGAAGCTCCTGCCGATCTCGTCGAGTGCTTCCGCCGATGGGCGATGCTCGACGTCGCGAATACCCGCAACCATTTCGGAAAACGCCGCCGGCTCGAGGGCGATCCGATCATCCAGACCCCCGCCGACTCGCGAGAGCGTGAAGTGCTTTTCCACTGCGCGGGCCCCGACGGCGACAGCGGCCGCCGGGACGAGCACCGGATGGAGGGAGTGATCGGAGACGCCGACCGGTAGCCCCATAACTGCCGAAAGGTGCCCGATCACCCGCAGATTGTAGTCCTCTTCGGGCGCGGGGTAAGCGGTGACGCAGTGCATGATCGCGGTTTCAGAGCGCCCCGTGACATTGACGGCGCGCTCGATGTCGGACAGGGTAGATACGCCGGTCGATAGAACAGCCGCAAGGCCCGCCTCACGCACGAGTTGCAGGAGCGGGGCGTGATTGAGCTCCGGGGAGGCGATTTTCACGGTATCGAGGCCGATCTCGGTCAGTACCCGCAGGCTTCGCGGGCCGAAACAGCTTGCGAGGAATGCTACACCCCGGCTCATGCAGTGTTCCGCCATTTCCGCGAAGAAATCAGGCGCAACCTCGAGCTCACGAAAGCGTTCGAAGAGCGGGACCGCCCCGCCGGGAAGCTCTACCGCCCCCGTCTTCGGATGGACGATCTCATCGGCATAGACGATCTGCGTTTTGATGCAGTCGGCGCCTGCCTCGGATGCGGCATCGATGAGCTCCCGGGCGCGAGAGCGATCGCCGCCGTGAGAGGTGCCGATCTCGGCTATCGCGCTGACGTGGTCGGCTGCGAAGTAGCGCGCGAGGCCCATCGTCTTCGATCAGCCGGCGGCGGCCCGCGGTCCGATGGAATCGCTTCCGAAGTAGGGTCGGAGCCCCTGTGGGATGCGGATGCTTCCGTCTTCCTGCTGGTGGTTCTCGAGGATGGCGATTATGGCACGGGATACGGCGATTGCCGTACCGTTGAGCATGTGCACGAGCCGCCGGGTCTTCTCTTCCCGGAATCGGACGCCGAGCCGCCGGGCCTGATAGTCGGTGCAGTTGGATGCACTCGTAACCTCGCCCCAGTCGCCCGTCTCACCCCGTCCCGGCATCCATGCCTCGATGTCGTACTTCCTGTAGGCGGGCCCACCGAGGTCGCCCGTACAGGTGTCCACCACACGGTACGGCACTTCGAGGCCCTGGAAGATCTCCTCTTCTATCGCGAGGAGCTCGTCGTGGATCTTCTCCGATTCCTCCGGGCGGCAGTAGACGAACATTTCGACTTTACTGAACTGGTGGACCCGGTACAGGCCCTTGGAGAACTGGCCGGCTGCTCCCGCCTCGCGCCTGAAACAGTGCGAAAATCCCGCCATCCGGATCGGAAGGGAATCGGCGTCGAGAATTGAATCGGCATGGTACCCGCCGAGGGTAATCTCTGCGGTGCCGACGAGGCAGGTGCCCTCACCCTCGAGGGTGTAGATGTTGCTCTCCGCTCCCCGCGGATTGAATCCGATACCGCGGGCCACGTCCTCACGGGCGACGTCGGGTGTGATCGTGGGCGTAAAGCCGTGTTTCACGAGGACGTCCATCGCGTAGCGCGAGAGTGCGAACTCGAGAAATACCGCCTCGTTCTTGAGGTAGTAGAACTTGGTGCCGGATACCTTGGTGGCGGTCTCGAAATCGATGAGGTCGAGCTCCTCGGCGATGGTGATGTGATCACGTGGATCAAACGAGAACTCGGTCGGAGAGCCCACGCGCTTGAGCTCGGCATTGTCCTCATCGGTGCTCCCGATCGGTGCATCGGGATGCGACATGTTCGGTATGCGCGCGGCCTCTTCATTGAGGTTCGCCCCGATGTCCTTCACCTTTTGCTCGAGCTCGGGAATCTGCGCCTTCAGGCGCTTGCCTTCCTCGATGAGGGCGGCTCGCTCATCGGCTTCGAGCTGCTGTTTCATTCGTTTGGCGTTGTCGTTGCGACTGGCGCGAAGGGCCTCGAGCTCTTTGATTGCGGCGTTTCGCTCGTCATAGAGTCGAGCAACGAGCTCGGCGCTCGCATCTACGTTGCGGTTTCGGATGTTGGCCTGTACGGCATCGACATTGTCGCGGATGAACTTGGGATCAAGCATGGGGCAATGATAGCTGCAGCGCGGCCGCGTTTCAAGCCGACGGTGGGGCCGGCACGCGGGGCCGGCACGCGGGGCCACAGGCGAACCGTAGCCGCGCCCGCCTCCGTGAGCCCGGCCTCGACGCTCCCCGTTCGCTCAGCCTCGCCCTGCGGGCTCGGCTCGGCTCACGAGGTCGCGCTCGGCGCGGTCTCCCGGCGCGGGCGCGCCGCGGGTGCAGGCGGCCCCGCGTGCCGGGCGCGGTCAGGGGTGGCGGTGCGGTCCCCGGGTGGCGGTGGTAGTCGGGGTGCTTCGCACCGCGCGCGGGGCGTGTTATTCTTTGAGATGTGAGCCCGACTGTGTTTCGTGAGGGTCCGTATCGCTTCTACTTCTTTTCTCGGGAAGAACCCCGCAAGCACGTGCACGTGATATGTCCCGATGGGGAAGCGAAGTTCTGGCTCGAGCCCCATGTTGAGCTTGCGGTGGCCAACCGCATCTCGCCACAGTCGCTCAGAACCGTCGAGGCTATCGTGGAAAACCGAAAACAGGAGATTATAGATGCCTGGTACCGTCACTTCTCCGATTGAAGTCGTACAGGTTACGCCGTTCGGGATATGGCTGGCATACGGAGACGCCGAATACTACATGGACTTTGATCACTTTCCCTGGTTCCGGGATGCTCCGGTCCGAAAGATCTTCAATGTGGAGGAGGTTTCCGCCGGTCATTTCTACTGGCCGGATCTCGATATAGACCTCGATCTCGATCGGATCGAACATCCGGAGAAGTACCCGCTAATCGCTCGGAAACACGACTCATAGGGGGCGGCACGCGCGGCTACCTGACAAACCGCAGCCGCGCCGCGCGCCCGTGAGCCCGGCCTCGACGCTCCCCGTTCGCTCAGCCTCGCCCTGCGGGCTCGGCTCGGCTCACGAGGTCGCGCTCGGCGCGGTCTCCGGGCGCCGCTTACTCCAGCTCCGTCGCGCGGTTGGCTGCTCTGCTTACCGCGTTGATCACCGCGGCCGAGAAGCCGCCCTCCTCGAGGGCGGTGAGGCCTTCGATCGTGGTGCCGGCGGGCGAGGCGACGCGACTCGCGAGGGATATCGGGTGCTCACCGGTCTCGCGGATGAGAGCGGTTGCCCCTTCGAGGACGTCGAGGGACGCCGCGAGAGCCTGCGGGTAGGGGAGCCCCGCCCGCGTGGCGCCGAGCGCGAGCGAGTGGATGAACTCGAAGGTGAAGGCGAGCCCCGAGCCCGAGACTCCCGTTACGGCAGACATCAGCTTTTCGGGGATTTCCTGCGGAGTGCCGATCGCCCGGGCAACCTCGAGGGCCGCGTCGCGGAAATCATCATCCGCTCCCTCTGCAAAGGAAACCCCGACGACCGCCCTGCCTACCTTCGCCGCGAGGCTGGGCATGAACCGGGAGATATTCCGGCTGGAGAGCGCGTCGGTGAAACGCGAGAGCGGCGTGCCGGCGAGGATGCTCACGAGTCGGAGCTCGCTCGAGATCGGCTCGAGGCGCTCTATCATCGCCTCGACGTCCTGCGGCTTTATCGCCAGCACCACTACGTCGCTGAAGGAGACGAGGTGAGCGAGAGACTCCGTGAAATCGCGGGCGCCGTGCGCCTCGATAGCGGCCGCCTTTCGCTCCTCGGAGACCTCCACGATGCCGAGCTCGAGCTCGGGATTGCGGGCCTTGAGACCCGAGACGATGGCCTCTCCCATGTTGCCGTACCCAATGAGTCCGAGTCGTTGTAGCATGATCCTGCCTGTCCTTTGTGCTGCTCTACACCTTCGAAACCGCGGCCAGTACCGCGTCGTAGTCCGGCTCCTGGGCGATCTCGGGAACGAGCTGAGTGTATCGAACCGTGTCGTTGCCGTCGACCACGACCACCGCGCGGCCGAGCAATCCGGCAAGCGGGCCATCGGCCTGCTCGATGCCATAGCGGCGTCCGAACTCCCGGTTGCGGAGCTGGGAGAGCGTGACCACGCTGTCGATCTTTTCGGTCTCGCAGAAGCGTTTCTGCGCGAAGGGCAGATCGGCGCTGACGGTGAGCACAACCGTGTTGTCGAGTTTCTTCACTTCCTCGTTGAAGCGTTTCGCCGAGGCGGCGCAGACGCTCGTGTCGAGGCTCGGAACGATATTCAGTATCTTGGTCCGCCCGGCGAAGTCCGCAAGACCGACGTCGGACATATCCTCTCTGGTAAGCGTAAAGTCCGGTGCTTTCTCGCCCTCTGCCGGAAGCTGACCGTTGGTGTGAACGGGATTACCCTTGAACGTGATCTGTGCCATGTTGCTGCTCCTTATCCGGTAGGTTGTGCTCCGGCGTCCTGAATGTTCATGACGGCCGGAACGGTGCGAATGCTCTTCATCACCTTCTTTACGTGCTCGCGTCGGTCGAGCTCCATGGTGAAATAGGCCTCGAGGTTGCCCGTGTCGTTCTCCTCAACGCGTCCCTCGATGAGGTGACCGTTGAGCTTTCGAACCGCACCTTCGATCTCGCTGAAGAGATCGGAGGTCTTGCGTGCGGTCACCTTGAACCGACGGGTCGCCCGGGGTGAGACCGTTTCCCATTCGACGTCGATCGCTCGCTCCTCGTAATCAGGGATGAGCTTGAGGTTGGGGCAGTTGCGCTTGTGCACGATGATACCCCGACCACGGGAAACGTAGCCTACGATGTCGTCTCCGGTCGTCGGGTTGCAGCATCCGGCGAAGTGGATCATGAAATTGCGGTCGTTCCCGATACGCACGCCGACTTTGCGTCGGTCGAAGATCTTGCTCTGGGCGGGCTGTTGAGGCGCCGTCTCTTCGGGCTTCTGTTCGGCCGGCTCTTCCTGCTTGCGTCGCGCGACGATGCTGCGGTCGATGATGAGGTTTTCGTCGTGCTTGTTGAGCCAGTGGCGGATCTTCGATCGGGCGCGACTGGTGTGGGCATAGCGCAGCCAGTTGAGGTGCGGGTGCGCGTTGGGGCTGGTCATGACTTCGATGACCTGGGTGTTCTTCAGCTCCGCCTTCAATGGGATAATCGAACCGTCGGCTTTCGCGCCCGATGTGTGATTGCCGACCTCGGTGTGGATGTGGTACGCGAAGTCGATGGCGGTCGAGCCCTTCGGAAGCTGGATGGCATCTCCCTTCGGGGTGAAGACGTAGATGCAGTCCTTGAGAATCTCGCGCTTTATCTCCTCGAGAAACTCGCTGGAGGTAATGCGCTGCCCGTCGAGGTCCTTCACGCGGTGCATGATGGCGAGGTCGTGATTGTCGGAGCGCTTGCCGCGTCCCTGCTGCTTGTACAGCCAGTGGGCGGCGACGCCGTACTCTGCGGTGCGGTGCATTTCGAAGGTGCGGATCTGAATCTCCAGCATTTTCCCCCCGTAGCTCAGCACGGTGGTGTGGAGGCTCTGGTAGCGGTTCGCCTTGGGCATGGCGATGTAATCCTTGAACCGTCCTTCGATCGGTGGCCACAGGCGATGAACCAGTCCGAGTATCGTGTAGCAGGAGGTCTCGTCGGCGGCCAGAATCCGGATACCCAGGCTGTCGTAGATCTCGTCGAGCGGCTTGTTTCGCCGCTTCATCTTCTCGTAGATGGAATAGAAATGCTTCGCGCGGGCGTCGACCTCGATGTCGAGCCCGGCCTCCGCGGCTTTCTTGTAGATGGCGTTTTTCACGCGCTGGAGGTAGTCGGCCCGATCCCTTTTCTTCTGTTTTACGAAGGCCTTTATCTGGTCGTAGGTCTCGTGGTTGAGGTGCTTGAGCGCGAGGTCTTCGAGCTCGTCTTTGAGCCATGAAATACCGAGGCGCCCGGCAAGCGGTGCGTATATGTCGAGGGTCTCCTGTGCGATCTCACGACGGCGCTTCTCATTCTTGTACTCGAGGGTGCGCATGTTGTGCAGCTTGTCGGCGAGCTTGATGAGAATGACGCGGATGTCCTTCACCATCGCGAGGAGCATCTTGCGGATGGTCTCGGTTTCCTGGACGTTCTTGTTCTGCGCCTTGACGGTTGCGATCTTGGTGACCCCGTTTACCAGGGCATCGACGTCGCGGCCGAACTCCCGCCGCAGGTCCTGGCGGGTCATTTTGGTGTCCTCGAGGACATCGTGGAGAAACGCGGCAGCAACGGTGGAGGCGTCGAGGTTGAGATCGAGAAGAATGTCGGCAACCTGCAGCGGGTGGATGAAATAGGGCTCACCCGAGTCACGGAGCTGTCCCTCATGGAGCGTGCGTGAGGTTTTCGCCGCCGATAGAATCCGCTTGCGGTCATCGTCGGCGTAGCTCTCGAGTTTCTTTTCGAATGCCGTGAGCGTCTCTATCATCATTTTACCCGCGCCGGCCGATGACGACTCGTCGCCGTCCGGCGAGATCCTCTCGAGTGCCGGTCTCTTCGTAGCCGGCGTCCTGCAGTATCATGCGGACATCCATATTCTGGTCATCCGCGACTTCGATTACAAGATAACCATAGGGTTTTAGAGAATAAAGAGCTTCTCCCACGAGCCTTCGCACCAGCTCGAGCCCGTCCGGCCCGCCGTCCAGGGCGTCGGGCGGCTCCGGCCAGTCGCGCTCGCGCATCTCGGCCACTTCGTCGCTTCGCAGATACGGCGGATTGGAGACGATGAGGTCCCAGGTGCCCGGCACGCCATCGAGGATGTCCGCTGAGAAGAAGGGCAACTGCCTCCCGAGGATACGCCGGGCGTTCAACAGAAAGACCTCGCGCGCGCCCGCGGAGAGGTCGGAGCCTGCAACCTCCAGCTCCGGGCGCTCGGCGGCAAGTGTGACGGCTATCGCACCTGAGCCCGTGCAGCAGTCGAGCACGCGTGGTGCAGCCGCGCCCGGCTCCTGCCCACTGCGGCCGCCGGTCTGCCCGCGGTCCAGTATCTCGAGCGTCGCCTCAACGGCGGTTTCGGTGTCGGGGCGGGGCACGAGGACACGCTCGTCGACGTAGAAGAGCCGGCCGTAGAACTCCTTCTGTCGGCGGATGTAAGAGACCGGAATGCCGCGCTCGCGCTTTGCTATGGAGTCGCGAAAGTTCTCGAGGGCGCCGGCCGGCACCTCACTCAGGAACTCAGCGAAGAGATGCTCCTTGGTGACGCCCATGCAGAAGGCGAGGAGCACGGTTGCGTCGAGATAGGGCGTTTCCGCGCCGTGCCCGGTGAGCCGGTTCGTGCCTTCGAGGATGGCCTCGCGTACGGTCATCGCCGCGTCCGTCAGGTCTCGGCCTTCAGCGACTCCTCACGGTCGGTGAGCTTGAGCGCTTCGACGGCCTCATCGAGCTCTCCCTGCAAGACGTGATCGAGCTTGTAGAGGGTGAGGTTGATGCGATGGTCGGTGATGCGGTTCTGCGGGAAGTTGTAGGTGCGAATGCGCTCAGAGCGATCTCCGGAGCCGATCTGACTCTTTCGGGCGGTGTCCCGCTCCTGGCGCTTTCGCAGCTCCTCCGCCTCGTAGAGTCGCGCCTTGAGCACGCGCAGGGCCTTTGCCTTGTTCTTGTGCTGCGACTTCTCGTCCTGGCAGGTGACTACCGTACCCGTGGGAATATGAGTGATGCGCACCGCGGAATCGGTCGTGTTGACGCTCTGTCCGCCCGGCCCGGAGGATCGGAAGACGTCGATGCGCAGATCCTCGTTGGCGAGCTGTATATCGGTGTCCTCGGCCTCCGGCAGGACCGCGACCGTCACCGCCGAGGTGTGAATGCGACCGCCGGACTCGGTGGTGGGCACGCGCTGCACCCGATGGACACCGCTCTCATACTTGAGGTTGCCGTAGACGTTTCGGCCGGCCACGCTGAACACAATCTCCTTGAACCCGCCCACCTCGGTCGGGCTCTGGTCCATCACCTCGATCTTCCACTTGTTCTTCTCCGCGAAGCGACTGTACATGCGGTACAGATTCGCGGCGAAGAGCGAGGCTTCGTCCCCGCCGGTGCCCGCGCGGATCTCCACGATGGTATCCTTGCCGTCGAGCGGGTCCTTCGGCACGAGCATGATCTTGAGCTTATTGAGGAGCGACTGCTCCTTCTCCTCGAGATTCTCGAGCTCCTCCCTCGCCATGGCCTTCATATCAGAATCCTGCTCCTGCTCGACGAGTTCGCGGGTTTCGGCAACGGCCTGCTGCGTCTCGGTGTACTCGTCGTAGGCGGCAACGAGCTCGGAGAGGTGGGAGTGCTCCTGCATGAGCTCCTTGTAACGCTTGGGATCCTTGTGGATATCGGGGTCGGCGATGAGCTCCTGCAGTTCGTCATATCGCTGTTTCAGTTGCTCGAGTTTTTCTTCCATTCCACTTATCTCCTGCGCCCTCGCTCCTCAACCGCGGCGCGTGAAGCCGAAGAGGCTCCCGCATACGCCGCCTGCGATGTGGGCGAACTGCGCGATGCTGTCTTCCCGAAGCGCTCCGACGACCTCACGTGCGAGGAACAGGACCACCACGAGGATGAAGGTCAGCGGGATTTCTCCCGACCTGATATTCGTAAACGACACCAGAAGGATCATCATGAACACGATTCCGCTCGCCCCCAGGAGTCCCGTCGACATGAACAGCACGTTGATGAGCCCTGTCACGAGGGCGGTAACAGCCATCATGAACAGAAGCGGACTCGAGCCGTACTTCT
>JAAAOH010000248.1 GCA_009908925.1 Spirochaetota bacterium
GGTCGAGGAAATCAAGGGGAGCCCCAGCATCGACCTCAGAAAGCCCGTTTCGAGACGCGAGGAGGAACGCTTCCTTCAGTACTACAATCTCACTCCGTACTGGGCCGGCCCCGACATCTGGGCCACGGCCGCATATGCCCGCGGTCTTCCCCCGCTCAAGGGCAAGGAACCGGATCTCCCGGCCCCCCACGAAAAGGACCGGAGTGAGGAGCGACTGCGCAGTTGCGCAGAGATCATTGGGTACGCTGTCGACGGTGTCGACGGTTCCGCGGGATACGTCGATGACTTCCTCGCGGAATACGAAACCTGGCGTCTGCGCTACCTCGTGGTCGATTCACACAAACTGCTACCCGGCAAGCGGGTGCTGGTCTCCCCCGACTGGGTGGAGGGAATCCGGTGGGAGGATCGTGCAATGGGCGTCAGCCTGAAGACCGAGGTCATCCGTGACGCACCGGCCTATGCCGGCGTTTCCGACCTCGGAGAGGACTATGAGGCGTTGCTCCGGTCACATTTCCAGCCCGACGCCGGGGAATAAGTGAGGATGCATGGACGGCAATAAGGATAACAGGGACAAGCGACACAACAACGGTCAGAACGGCGGCGATGAGAACGGAAATCAGGGGCAATTCCCCGGAGGGCCCGGCAACCGCCGCTGGTTCATGATCATTTTCCCGCTGCTGCTTCTGCTGCCCCTTCTGACGACCGTTTTCACAAACGGGGGAGCGCAGCCGAACGTAAGCTACACGGAATTTCGTGAGCAGGTGGAACAGGGAAACGTCCGCCAGGTGATCATTTCGGGCAACCGCGTGGAGGGTGAGTTCAGCCAGGCGGTGCAGACCGATGAGGGCGAAACCATCCCCGGCGGATCGACCTTCGTCACCTACGTACCTTCGTTCGGAGATGCGGACGTGATGAGCCTGCTGCGCAACAATGACGTCACCATTTACACACGCCCGCCACGAGACGACGTGTCATTTCTCGGCGTGCTCTTCAACCTCCTGCCGCTGCTGCTACTCGTGTGGATCGGCTTCTCGATCTACCGGAACATGCGCTCTCAGGGTCGCGGCATTTTCAACGTCGGGCAGAACAAGGCGAAGCTCTACGACAAGACCGAGCACACCAAGACCACCTTCGACGATGTGGCCGGTCTCGAGGGCGCCAAGACCGAGGTCATGGAGATCGTCGACTACCTGAAGAATCCCGAGGCCTACGTCGAAATCGGCGCGGAGACTCCCAAGGGCGTACTTCTCGTCGGTCCTCCGGGCACCGGGAAGACGCTGGTGGCGCGCGCCATTGCGGGTGAGGCGGAGGCTCCGTTCTTCAGTATGAGCGGCTCCGACTTCATGGAGATGTTCGTCGGCGTCGGCGCCTCGCGCGTGAGAAATCTCTTCCAGGATGCAAAGAAAAAGGCCCCGAGCATCATCTTCATCGACGAGCTCGACTCCATCGGTCGCCACCGCGGCGCCGGTCTCGGCGGCGGTCACGACGAGCGAGAGCAGACCCTCAACCAGCTTCTCTCTGAGCTCGACGGCTTCGAGCCCAACGAGAGCACTATCGTGCTTGCAGCCACCAACCGACCCGACATCCTCGACCCGGCGCTGCTGCGACCCGGGCGCTTCGACCGCCGGGTACTTATCAACCTGCCGACGGTCAAAGACCGCGAGGAGATCCTCCATATCCACGCGCGAAAGCGTCCAATGGAGGACGATGTAAACCTCCACGAAGTGGCTCAGGGAACCCCGGGGTTCAGCGGTGCTGATCTGCAGAACCTCCTCAACGAGGCAGCCATCCTCGCAGCCCGGGCGAAGAAGAAAAAGATCAGTATGGACGACATCACTGATGCACGCGACAAGGTGATCCTCGGGCTCGAACGGCGCAACGTGACCATGAGCGACGAGGAGAAGAAGATCGTCGCCTATCATGAGTCGGGCCACGCGCTCGTCGCTGCGATGCTTCCCAATACCGACCCCCTCTACAAGGTGACGATCATTCCCCGCGACAAGGCGATGGGCGTGACGATGCAGTTACCACAGGGAGACAAACACCTCTACAGCAAGGAGTACCTGCAGGATCGGCTTGCGGTGATGCTCGCGGGGCGTGCGTGCGAGGATCTCATGTTCAATTCGGTCACCACCGGCGCCGAGAACGACTTCAGGGAGTCCACCAAGCTTGCGCGCCAGATGGTCTCCGCCTGGGGCATGAGTGATAAGCTTGGCCCGCTTGCCTCCGCCGGCGAGCAGCGCAACGTCTTCCTCGGCGAGGAGTTGTCGCGCGGGCGGGAGTTCTCCGAGCATACTGCTCAGGTCATCGATCACGAGATTCAGCAATTCCTCAACAACGCCTACGATCGCGCCAAGTCGACCCTCGACACCAATCGTGAGGGACTCGAGAAACTGGCCAACCAGCTCATAGAGAGCGAGCAACTGAACGCCGAGGAGGTGCTGGAGCTTCTCGGTATCAGCAAGAACGGTCAGGGCGAGCAGGAAGAAGAGAAGGAAGACGAGGGAGAGCAGAACCGGCAGGAAGGGCAGGAAACCCGGCGCGCGAGCGACGACGAGGAATAGCTCGGGTGGTCAGCCCCCGAGCGCGGCCTCGAGCCGCCCGAGAAGCACCTCGAGCGGACCGTTCGTGCGTCTGAAAACCAGGATGCCGGCGCTGTATTGCTGCGGCATGGCCTACCCTATCGGCTCACTCCTGTGCGGTAAAGCCGATGCGCCCACGCTGAGGGCGTTCCTGTTTGAGCTCTTCGGCGATCTTGCGATAGTCTTCCTCGGTCTCACGGGTGACCGACGGCCATGATCCCTGCAAGCCCTTCTCAAATGCCTCCCTGTTGACCTCCCGGGTTTCCCGGCCACCGGCGCGAAGGCTTTCGAGGCCCGCCTTTCGCACGAGGTTCTCGAGGTCGGCGCCCGTATAGCCCCCGGTTCGGCTCGCCAGGTCGTCGAGGTCGACGTCGTTGGCAATCGGCATGTCGGAGGTATGTATCTCGAGGATGCGCTTTCGGCCCTCTTTGTCGGGAACCGGGACGTAGACGAGCTCGTCGAAGCGTCCCGGCCGAAGCAGCGCGCGGTCGAGGAGGTTCGGTCGGTTGGTTACACCGATCACGACCACTCCCTGTAGCTCCTCGAGGCCATCCATCTCCGCGAGCAGACTGTTGACCACGCGCTCGGTGACGCTCGCTTCGCCGAATCCGGCCCCCCGCTGCGGGGCGAGGGAGTCGATTTCGTCTATGAGCACCACAGCCGGCGCCACCTGACGCGCGCGCTGAAACAGACGTGAGATCTGCTTCTCACTCTCGCCGTACCACTTCGAGAGCATGCTCGATGATTTGGCGGAGATGAAGTTTGCCTCGCTCTCGTGAGCAACCGCCTTACCGAGCAGGGTCTTCCCCGTTCCCGGCGGGCCGAAGAAGAGAAAGCCCTTGGGTGGACGGATCCCGAGGTTACGGAAGGCGTCGGGATCCTTTATGGGCATCTCGATACCCTCGCGCAGCTGCTGCTTGACCTCCGAAACTCCACCGATGTCGTCCCAGGCGACGTCGGGCACCTGGATCATGATCTCCCGCAGGGCCGAGGGCTGGATACGCTTGAGCGCGTTGAGAAAATCGTCCTGATCCACCTCGAGCTTCTCCAGGACCTCAGGTGGGACCTCATTCTCGTCGAGGTTGATCTGCGGCAGATTGCGCCGCAACGCCTCGATCGCCGCCTCCCGATTGAGGGCCGAGATGTCGGCACCCACGAAGCCGAAGGTTACGCGGGCAAGCTCGTCCAGGTCGACGCCCTCCGCGAGCGGCATGCCGCGGGTGTGGATGTCCATGATCTCCCGACGCCCACCGTAATCGGGCACGTTTATGACGATCTCCCGGTCAAAGCGGCCAGGACGGCGCAGGGCCTCGTCGAGGTCGTCCACGCGGTTGGTCGCGGCAATCACCACGACATGCTGCCGGGGCTCGAGCCCGTCCATGAGGGCCAGAAGCTGCGCCACGACCCTCCGCTCGACCTCGCCGGAGACATCCCCGCGTTTGGGCGCGATCGAGTCGATCTCGTCGATGAACACGATTGCCGGCGCCTGGGATTCGGCATCCTGAAAGACCTTTCGCAGGCGCTCCTCGCTCTCACCGTAGTAGCGCCCCATGATCTCAGGCCCGTTTATGGTGAAGTAGCGCGCATCGGCCTCGTTCGCGACCGCACGGGCAAGCAGCGTCTTTCCGGTGCCCGGCGGGCCGTGAAGGAGCACTCCCTTGGGCGGGTCGATACCGAGGCGCTGGAAGAGCTCGGGATGCTTCAGCGGAAGCTCTATCATCTCGCGCACCTGCTCGACCGTGTGGCCGATTCCGCCGACGTCGTCGTAGGTGACATCGATCTTCCGCGGTTCCTCCGGTTCCTGATACTGGGGACGGAGCTCGATCTCGGTGTCTTCGGTGACCTGCACGATGCCGTGAGGAGTCGTTCCCACGACCAGCAGCCGCATCTCGAACAGCCCGTATGTCCGCTGCTCGAAGAAGCTCCGAAAGATGTCGTCAGGGAACGGGCCCTGGTCCATGCCGGGACTTCGCCGGTACACCGACGTGGAGATGATGTCCCCCGCCACGAGCGGTCGGTGATAGAGAGTCTGCAGCAGCGCCTCTCCCGAGCCGGAAAGTTGTACGTTTTCCTGCGCCGGTGCAATGATGATCCTGCGGGCGGGCTTCACATCCGCTACGTCGATCTCCACCTTGTCGCCGATGCTCACGTTGGCGTTGGCACGCTGCAGCCCGTCGAGCCTGATGATATTGAGTCCTTCGTCCTCCGGGTACGGCGGGAGGGCCACGGCGGCGGTGGTGCGTTTGCCGGTGATCTCGATGATCCGACCCTCCTCCACCCCCAGGCTGTTCAAAGCGGGCCGGGTCAGGCGCGCCATTCCCTTGCCGACGTCGTTCGACTTCGCACCGGCGACCTGCACGGTAATGCGGCTGTTGTCTTCCTGCTTCTGCGACATCGTTACTGCCCCGTTTCCCCGAGCGTATCGGTGATATCCTCGAGCAGGGTATTGAGCTCCTCGAGCGCCTCGCCGGCGGCGGCGAAGTTCCCCTCGGAAAGCTCCTGCTTGTAGGTGTCGAAGGCGTCGGCCGCATCACCGATGAGCTGCCGTGCCTGCGGGCTCATGACCGCC
Organism: Spirochaetota bacterium; assembly: GCA_009908925.1. Lineage (GTDB taxonomy): Bacteria > Spirochaetota > Spirochaetia > DSM-27196 > PWMO01 > JAAAOH01. Next base: position 5,152 of record JAAAOH010000248.1, read on the forward strand.
TGCGCCTCTGCCGGGGCAGCTTCGCCTGCTGCCGCCGCCGGCTGGAGCTCGCCTACGAGCAACTGCAGGGCGGCATCAAAGGTCTCCGCCCACACGATCTCGTCCTGGTCGGCCAGTGCCACGCGGCGAAGCTCCGGTAGCTCTGCGCTCTCTGCCTGGAGGAAAATCGGCTCGGCAAAGAGCATGTAGAGACGTCCGGAGTCGAACACGGGCACCGTCAGGAGGTTCCCGCGGATCACGTCCGAGCCCCGCTGGCTCCACAGACTCAGCGTTCGAGACATTTCGGCGTCCTGGTCGATTCGCGCCTCGATCTGGCGAGGTCCGAGCACCTCCACACCCTTGGGCATGGTGAAGGTCGTCAGCTCCCCGTAGTTGGGCATATCACTATAGCCCGCCATCCATGCGTTTATGACGTTCTTGTTCTTGGGCGTAAACGGAATCATCAGCACGAACTCGAGCCGATCGGACTCGGGATACTCGATCATGATGTAGTACGGTCGCACCGGCTGGAAGCCGCCGCGGTAGCGCTCGGTGGCGAGCTCCCACACGTCCTCGCGCTGGTAGAACGTCGCGACATCGGTCATGTTGTACGTCCGCAGCATCTCCGCCTGCACGGTGAAGAAGTCAGCGGGATAGCGTACGTGATTCTTCAGGAACTCCGGCATCTGCTCGAATGGCGTGAAGAGCTCCGGGAATACGCGGTCATAGGTGCTGAGGATGATGTCGTCGGGGTTCATCGCGTAGAACTGAATAGATCCGTCGTAGGCATCGACCACGACCTTCACGGAGTTCCGCACGTAGTTTGCGCCGCCGAATTTGCCCACGGACCCGGCGTAACGCTCGGAGTAGGGATAGTTCGCCGAGGCCGTATAGGCATCGATGATGTACTTGATTCGTCCTTCCTCGGTCAGCACCGGATAGGGATCGTCGTCATAGCGCAGGAAGGGCGCGATCTTGCGCGCGCGCTCGGTGATATGCCGATCGAAGAGAATGCGGGAGTCGGCGTCGAAATAGCCGGAAAAGAGCTGGCGATGTCCGTCGAACTTCCACGCATACATGAAGCGCTTGACGATGTTGTCGAGGACGACACCGCCCTCACCCTCGTAGTCGGAGAACACATTCTCGTCGCCGGAGGGATAATCGAACTCCTGCTGGGACGTGTTCGTGTAGACGTGGTCGGTGGTGCGCTCCCCGTAGTAGATTTCCGGCCGCGTGATCTGGAAACCCTCCACGTCCACGCGCGGCGGGATGTCCCTGATCAGCAGCTTCGGCCCACCCTGCTCGAGCACCTCGTGCACGGGCAACATTACCAGTCCGTAGCCGTGTGTGTACTTCAGGTGCTGGCTGACCCAGGTCTGAGAGCTCGCGGGCAGCTCCGATTTCTGGAGCTCACGTACGCTCAACATCATCTGGCGGTACTCACCATCTATGCGGTAGCGATCGATATCGACGTCCTCGAACCGATAGTACAGGCGTATCTCCTGTTGCTGTCTGAGGTTGTCCTTCAGGGCACCCGGGTCCCAGAGACGAACATTGTCGAGCATCTCGCGGCTCCCCTCTATGACCTCCGGCGTGATGTCGCGTCCGACCGGGTATTGCTCCTGGGTCAGATTCGACTGGTCAAGGCCAAATGCCCGGCGGGTGTAATCGATGTTGTGACGGATGTAGGGCGATTCGAGGGTAATCTCGTTGGGGCTCACCACCAGGCTCTGGAAGGCGCTGGGTACGATGCCGTTCACGATCAGGAGGATTGCCACAATGCCCGCCGGCGCAATGAGAGATTTCCTGGTCGGCACCGTGCCTTCGCCGGACTCGTCCGCCTCGAGCATCAGCACCTTCCGCTCAACGCGCTTGCTGAACCCCGACACGAGCAGTGTGACACCGGCGACCACGTAGATCGCGAGCGAGACGTAGTATGCGGGCGTGCGGACGTTTATGTCGTTCCAGCCCGCACCGGTGACCACGCCGGCTTCCGAATACAGAAGCTCGAAGACGCTGAGATAGGCGTTCCAGCCCAGCGCAAGCAGAAAAAGCCCTGCGAGGCCGACCACCTGTCGCCTGAGCCCACCGGTGTGAAGCACGGTGTCGGTCGCCGAAGAGCCGAACTCACGCGAGCGGGTGTAGCGCAGTGTCGCGGTGAGGATGACACCGGCTGCGGCCACCACCAGCAGGAATATGAGCCAGCTCACCAGCTCCTGGTAAAATGACAGCGAAAAGAGGTAGAAGTTCACCGGCCGGTTGAACACCGGATCAGTGGTCTGGGCGGTGGTCTGATTGATGAACAGCAGTGCGTTCTCCCACAGCCCCATGGCCCAGGAGCCCATGATGGCGGCAAGCACCACCGATGCCGGGAAAGCCAGGAGACTTCTGGTCTCGCCCTGGACTTTGCCGGATGCCGCTTTGAGGTTCCAGAACAGAAACGCAAAGGCGATGACGAAGCCGACCGCGAAGAGAATGATCCTGGTGAAGATCTCCGTCCAGAAACGACTCTCGTGGCCCAGAGTGCCGAACCACAGATGCTCCGAATAGACATAGAAGAAGACGTTTATGAGAATCAGGAGCACGATCGTGCCGAGAAAGACCAGGCCACCCCTGATGAGCCGGCGCATAAGCACTTTCTGCTCCATGCTGCCGGAGTTCTTGAGCGTGCGAAGCAATGGCAGTGCGCCAATGGCGAGAATGAGTATCCCGAGAACGGTAAACATACGGACTCCTTTCGCGGGCTACGCCGCCGCGTAGCCGAATACGACTGCGAGAATAAGCACGACGATGAGGATCACGAGGAAGATGCTGAACACACTCTCCAGCGTCCGTCGTCGCTCGATCATCTCTCGTGCCTCTTCAGTGCTTTCCGGGGGTCTGCGCGGGATGAAGGTGATCAGAATCAGGCTGACGATGAAGGCGACCACCAGGAAGGGGAACCAGTACACCCCGTATACGGTGGGTCCATATGGGCGCAACCACAATCCCCCGCCCCAGGTCGCCAGAAAGATCACGAAAAAGAACACGACGGCATCCACAGTGTGGCGGTGCCTGCGGAATACCACCGTCACGATGACGGTCAAAACGGCAGCCATGAGCAAAGCGGTCAGGATTTGTGCTAGTACGATCATCTACGCAGCCCCTTTCATCATTGAGGCTACTAAGGGCGCGCGCTGCAATGAATAGACCAAAACGGTTAGCGTAGTCCGGTGCCGCCTTTCCGCGGTTTGCTGCCCACTACGGAGGGTTTGTCTTTACCAGCTGATGTTTGCATACTAGAATGGAGGAGCAACGAAAGGGAGAATGCTATGGAGAATCCGTTTCGCACAGGTATCTACGCCGGCCTCGGCCTCGCGCTCCGAACGCGTGACGCAGTCCTCGAGACAGGGCGCCGGATTGCGCGGGAAAGCAGTATGAGCGAAGAAGAGGGTCGCAAGTTCGTGGACAACCTGCTCGAGCAGAGTGAAGAGACACGAGGCAGGCTCTCCGGGCTCGTCGAAGACCGCGTCTCCGAGGTGATGGAACGCCTCGACGTCGCCAAGCGCTCCGACATCGAGCGACTCGAGAAGCGCATCGCCGAGCTCGAGGCGGCGCAGCAGAAGACCGGTCAGAAGACAGAGCAGAAAAAGTAGTAGAGCCGGCAACCGTAGGGCTGCAAGACGAGACACGCCGTTCGGACCAGCATGCCGACCGGGCAGCAGCCCGCCCCCAAAGGAGGGTATCATGCACATTACCAGTTCAGCATTCGAACATAACGAGAGAATTCCGGCCAAATACACATGCAACGGTCAGAACATCAATCCGCCCCTGCGCATCGAAGACATCCCTCCGGGCACGCAGAGCATGGCAATCATCGTGGATGACCCCGATGCGCCCGGGAAGACGTTCCTCCACTGGCTCATCTGGGATATCGAGCCGACCAACGAAATCGGGGAGAACACCGCACCCGGTACCCAGGGACGGACCGATTTCGGGAAGCCCGCCTACGGCGGTCCCTGCCCGCCCTCGGGTACGCACCGCTACTTCTTCCGGGTGTACGCCCTCGGCACGACCCTCGGCCTTCCGGAAGGGAGCTCGCGGGCAGATCTCGAGCAGGCCATGAAGGGCCACGTTCTCGCCGAGGCGGAGATTATCGGCCTCTACGCGCAGTCGTAGGTACAGCGCAGACACAGACAGTTATCAAGCACGCGCAGAGCTGCAAAACTACAGCCAGAAAACGAAAGCCAGGAAAGGGAGCAGTGAATGGAATACACACGCCTTGGTTCGACCGGCACGAAGGTCTCGCGCATCTGTCTCGGATGCATGAGTTATGGAACGCCCGAGTGGCGCGAGTGGGTACTCCCCGAGGAAGACAGCATGCCGTTCTTCCGTCGCGCGGTGGAGGCGGGAATCAACTTCTTCGATACCGCGGATATGTACTCGAAAGGCGAGAGCGAGCGAGTAGTAGGAAAAGCGCTGAAAGAGTACGCAAAGCGCGACGAAGTCGTCATAGCAACCAAGGTCTACTTTCCGATCGACGACCACCCCAACGCCAAGGGGCTCTCGCGAAAGCACATCATGGATTCAATCGATGCCTCTCTCGAGCGGCTCGACACCGACTTCGTCGATCTCTATCAGATCCACCGCTTCGATCCCGACACGCCGATCGAAGAGACAATGGAAGCCCTCGATGACGTGGTGAAGGCCGGGAAGGCCCGCTACATCGGCGCATCGAGCATGGCTGCGTGGCAGTTTGCAAAGGCTCAGTACACTGCAGATCTCGGGGGCCTCAGCCGCTTCGTGACCATGCAGAACCACTACAACCTGATCTATCGGGAAGAAGAGCGGGAGATGATCCCCTTCTGCGAGGATCAGGGCGTGGGGCTCATCCCGTGGAGCCCCCAGGCACGAGGTTTTCTCGCCGGCTCACGCACCCGCGACAAAGGCGGGCAGACCGCGCGCAGTAAGAGCGATTCTATCGCGCAGGATATGTACTTCTCCGACAGCGACTTCGACGTGCTCGAGGCCGCGCAGGCCGTTGCGAAGGACAAGGGCGTGAGCTCCGCGCAGATCGCTCTCGCCTGGCTCATGCATAACCCGGCGGTGAGCGCCCCGATCGTCGGCGCCACCAAGATGAAGCATCTCGAGGAGGCTATCGCCGCGGTCGACGTCGAGCTCAGCGATGATGATATCGCCCGCCTCGAGGAGCCCTACGTCACCCACCCCGTGCTCATGCCCGGCGCGGCGCAGGCACAGAAAGCGCAGGCCCAGGGCCGCTGAGGCGGATGTCCTCCCCGGCGCACCTCGCCGGGGAGGCCCGGGGCCGTAGACCGGATGGCCGGCAACCGCGGGGCGGCAGCCGGGGGCCGGTTGCCGATGTGCCCGCTCAGTAGTTCAGGGCAAATCCGAAGCGAAGATCCGGCCGCACCGGCGCAAACTCTCCACCGATCACCGTCGTGGCGTCGGAGTCCCATTCCAGCGACGCCGGCGAGAGGTAGCCACCGAGTTGACCCAGAATACGGAAGTTCTGTCCGAGCCTGAAGGCCGCCTCGAGTGCGGCCTCGAGCATCGGTCCGAATGCGTCGGAACCTGCCGACTCCGTCTCTTCGGTGTCTTCATTGTAGACGTCGACAGAGCCGCCGCCCATCTTGGCGCCGATGCCGAGGCCGAGCCCCACGCTAAAACCGCCGGCCTCCGTCCCGAAATCGATCCGGTAGCCGTATTTGGACATGATGAAAATCGAGCCCGACACGAGGTCCCGGATCTGATAGCCGGTTCCGCCGATATCGTAGCTGTCCGATTCGCCGAGCAGGTAGATGATGGTGCCGACCTCGTACCCGGTGTAGAAGCCTCCCCGCTTGGCCACATTGATACCGTTGAAGATGCGGATATCGATGCCGGGCACCAGGATCTCATCTTCCTGTTCCTCGCCGTTGTCGAGGTAGTCGATGGTCAAAGTGGCGAGCGATACGCCGTAGGTCGGCGATGCAAATCGCTTCTTCCACCCCTCCTCCTCGTAGGCACTGCTCTGCGCGAACGCCACACCACCTACGAGAACCAGAACAACCCCCGCAAGAATAGCCTTGCGCATACCGATGCTCCTTCACGCGTTCGAGGACGCCGGAGAGAGGTGTTGTATTGTCCGGATCGCCCTATTCGATCGGAACCCCGTAGCCCACGAGCAGGCTCAGAGAGTTCCCGAACACGTCAAAGTCATTCTCGTATCGGGAAAGTACCCGCGTGTAGCGAAGCTCGCCGATGAGCACTCCCGGGTCAATCGGATACTCATAGCCCGCACCGAGCGCGAGACCGAAGAGGAGGCGGTTGTCGGGTGTACCGGTGCCGCTGTCTTTGTCACCGTCAATCTCGACGGTTGTCTTCACATCACCCACGGCCAGGAAGATGCTCGGTCCGAGTATGCCGTAGAGCGTACCCTCGTCGATGGGGAACAGGGCTTTGGCCAGAAGCGGGATCTGAATCGTGCTAATACGCGTCACCGTTGTCGCGTCGTCTCCGCTTACAGGATCTTCATACTTCGCCTTTCCCTTCTGGCTGAAAAAAAGGATCTCCGGCTGCGCGGCGAACTGCTCCGAGAACCCGAGCTCTACGAAGCCGCCGAGCGTAAAACCGACGCCGATGCCATTGCTGCCGTCGAGTGCATCGAGTCCGTCACTCCAGTCATCACCACTGAACCACCCGAAGTTCAGCCCGGCCTTGCCGCCGGCCTGCAGGCTGATGTCCTGTGCAGGAACCGAGAGCGCTGCACCCACCAGAAGTACGATCGCAACAATCAGAGCCCGTCTCATAGCGTCCTCCACCGTTTTCACTAATTGTAATCTGGGATGAGTGTACTTCGCCCCCGTGCGTCGCGCAAGCGGAAATGGCCGCACCGCGCGACTCAGATGGTCAGGAGCCTCGCATCCTGTTTGAGAAGCTCGGTAAGCCCCTCTCCCCAGTACTTCGTCTCTACCCCCGCGGCCTCGAGGGTGGAGGTCACCTCCAGCTGATCCGCACAGGCCCTGCATGCAGAAACATGCACGCCCGCATCCAGCAGGTCGCGCACACCTCCGCGAATCTGAGCGTGCTCGGCTACAAGCAGGGCCGCAGCGCCCCAGATAATGACCGTGATCTCGTCCCACCAGCCGCGCTTCCTGGCATTGAGCGCATACATCAACACCATCTTCTCCGAGGTGACGGTATCGCCCGTAGTCCAGAGAATGTGCAATCGCTCTCTCGTATTCGCCATATGAGTACCTCGAATCAGCCGTTTACCCCACATGATAGCACGGCCACGTCACGGTCGCGAACAGTTGCGACGGGGCAGGATATGCACTACGCTCTGGGGGTGATGGCTAACGCTGCGGCCCGGGGCATCGTCACTCTCGTTCTGCTCGTCTGCATGATGACGGTCGGCGTACCGGCCGCCGATGCCGACCTGAACGATTTCCGCCGGGATGTGGAGGAAGAGGAAGAACGAAACCGCGCAGAAGATGACGACTCGCAAGAGAACTCGTCCGGCGAGGACGATGAGGGCGCAAACCCCTTCGCTCAGCTGCTGTACGAAATCACCGTCTTCGCCTGGACGCTACACAACACAGCCGTCTTCTACGCCGATTTCCCCTACGCCGATCGACCGACACCCGCCGGGGTCAGGCCACGCGGGTTCGTGCACTTCGATCTGGAATCCATCAGGATCGAGGAGGACTTCTCCATCGCGCGGGTGGGTCCGCGGCGTAAACGCCACTGGTTCGAAGTCCGCTCCGGCGTCCTCTCCACCGACGACAGGGGCTACGGTGCGATGGCGTCTCTGCAGGGTCGCTTCACGCCGTTTTTCGGTCCCGATGTCGACACCCGCTTCATCGCCGACGGTGATGACTATCTGAATATCACCACAGCCGGCATCGACGTGTCGATTCTGCAGCATGACTACTTCACCTGGACCCTCTACGGGAAGTGGGCAGGGTTCCGCGGACTTCTCGAGCGAAACGGCGGTGCAATGGGCAGTCAGATTCACTCCTACCTCTTCGATCCCGTCTCGCTCCGCATGCGAGCCGGCGCCCTCGTCTTTCCCAACATCACGTTCGCCCAGCTCGAAGGCAGCCTTTCAGTGCACCTCAACCGCTTCGCGCTATTCGGCGGGGCGATGCTCCTGCAGTCCGATAGCTCGCATATCCTGTCCCTGGAAACCGGCGCAAGCGTGTCGTTCTAGAAGAACACGATGAAGTTGACCGCTGTGTCCTCCCACCTCGTCCCCGGATACACCTCTTCGATGATGATACGGATCCCACCATCCGAGGCAGACTCCCAGTCGCCCGGCACGTCAATGGGCTGAAGATTCGGCGTGTCCTCGAGCTCGACCACCCGCTCCTCGCCGGTGGCCTCACTTACCACACGGATCGTCTTCGGCCTGCTGTTCAACTCGTACAGCTCCGGGCGGTCATAGGACACGAACCCGATCGAAATCCACAGCCGCCCGAACCACCGGTCGATATGAATCTCCTCACCGATCCCCTGGCCCGGAACGCCTTCGACCCAGGGTTTGCGTGTTGCGTGCGAACCCAGGTTCTCAGGGCCATATATGACATCACCTTCTGTTAGGTAAGAGGACGCGGAGAAGGCGTCCCGGAAGTAGTAGAAGGCTTCCATGGCGTTCGGTCCGCGCTTCGCCGCCCGGAAGAAGGGAGGCTCTCCCTCCCCGTGGTAGAGAAACATTAGATCACCGCCCGTCAGCATTAGATCGTCTGCACTTCCGGCTTGCGAAAGGACAACAAAGTCTACTTTGCCGCGCCTTTCTAAACGATAACGATACGTCTGAACACTCCGTTCACCGGTCATGGGGTCGATCCCTCCATGGGTCAGTTCGTCGCAATCGAACTTAACTCGATCGAAGTAATCTCCATAGTAAGTCTCGCCCTTCAGCAACCCGCGGTGACAATCTCGGTCTTCTTGCGCGAAGCCCGAAGGAATCGAAAGAAGTGCAAGGCCGAGGGAAATGCCGACTGTAAGTGCTCCACGGCTCATAAGCATTACTACCTCACTTATTCTTGATTCGCACATCAATAGTGTCCGGGTTTTTGCGGATTTCATCGTCAATTGTATAATGAGACCCCGGCGCCGAACGGTATCCCAAACGCGTAATCTCGGTGCGGAGCTGATCGAACGGAGTCGTCCCACGGGTTATCTGGCATCCCTTGCTCAACGGACGATTCCAGGGACCTGTATGTTCGCCTTCGCTCAGTGCGTCAGCTATCCGCTTCGGATTCGTATACTCGTTCGGATGTATGAGGTACCCTTTTCCAGCTCGCACCCCGAGGTCCTCATTCTCGAGTAGGATCGG